>CALEDI010000311.1 GCA_937949535.1 uncultured Lewinella sp.
CAATCAGCCCTTGTGAAAGCGGAGACTTCCAGTAGGTAAACAGCACAATGGTAGCAACAAGCACTCCCCTGCTGCGGGTATTGAACACAAAGGCCAGAAAAAGAGGAAGGATTAGAACGCCAGCGAAGTCCGAGAGCTTACCGGTCAGCCAATTTCCGTAGGCTTCTTTCCAAAGATGATCGTTAAGTGCCAGCACCAGCAGACCTGCAAGGAAAACATAGTTGAGGAGGAGAAGGTGGTTTCTGTGTATTTTCATCTTTAGAGGAATTGTATTAGCGCATTCAGCAAGACTCAACGGTAAGGCTGGATTTCGGGCAAAAACATACCACAATCTACATTAATTCTACCCAAACGCCACATCCATCGCCGCACAAATCTTCCGAACGGCCTCTTCCAGATCAGCCACCGAGTGCGCCCCAGACACGAAGCCCACCTCATAGCCGCTCGGGCCGAGGTAAACGCCAGTTTGCAGCAACTCGTGGTGGATCACCTTGAAGTACTCCATATTCGCCGCATCAATCTGGTCGGAGCGAGTGATGCGGTCGTTGCCGAAGGCAAGCCAGAAGATGGAACCGATGTGAGGAACATGGAGCGGGTAGCCCTTCTCCGTAGCGTACGCCTCCAAGGCAGTAGCCATCGCGTGGGTTTTCTTCTCCTGTAGCTCGTAGAAGCCAGGCGTGAGGCAAAGCTCTAGCGCAGCAAGGCCCGCCGCCATCGCGACGGGGTTGGCGCTCAGCGTGCCGGCTTGATAGACCGGCCCGACGGGCGAGATGTGGTCCATGATTTCCGCACTGGCGGCGTAGGCGCCTACGGGGAATCCGCCGCCGATCACCTTACCGAAGGTGATGATGTCGGGCTTCACGTCGTAGTAGCCCGCCGCGCCAGTGAACCCAACCCGAAAACCGGAGATCACCTCGTCAAAAATCAGCAGTACGTTGTGTTTATACGCCTTGATCCGTAGGCATTCCAACCAGCTCTTGTCTTGTATCAAGAGGCCGTTGTTAGCGGGGATCGGCTCTACGATGATGCAGGCGATGTCTTCGGCGTGTTCGCTGAGGGTCTGCTCTAGCAGGTCGCGGTCGTTGAGGGGCAAGATGATGGTGTCTTTCGCCACCGCTTCCGGCACGCCTGCCGAAGAGCTGGTGCCGAAGGTGGCAAGGCCCGAACCGGCCTTCACCAGCAGACTGTCTACGTGGCCGTGGTAGCAGCCATCGAACTTAAGGATTTTTGTCTTCCCCGTCACCCCGCGCGCAAGGCGCAAGGCACTCATCACCGCCTCCGTACCGGAGCTAACGAAACGAATACGCTCTACATAGGGGTGGTTGTCCAGAATGAGTTGGCCTAAGCGGTTGCCCATCCGGTTCGGCGTACCGAAGCTCGTACCTTTCCGGACGGTTTCCATCACCCGCTCTTCGATGTAGTCGTTGGCATGGCCGTGGATGAGCGGCCCCCAAGAGCAACAAAAATCGAGGAAAACATTGTCGTCTTCGTCCGTCATCCGGCTTCCTTTGCCTTCCTTGATGAACAAGGGCGGGCCGCTAACGCTACGGAAGGCCCGTACCGGGCTGTTCACCCCTCCGGGGAAATATTCCTTGGCTTCATCAAAAAGATCGGCGGAGGTCTGGCGAGGGATGCGTTGCTCGAATTTCATGGGCGGCTTGTTTGTTGGTGGGCGAAGGTAATTGCTGTTGCCGAAATTCTTGCTGTATCTCTCGTTGATGTGTGTCGGGGGAATATCACATTTGCTACGGCTGGAAGCCGTAGCCTGGGGTACGAAGCCCTACGGGCTGCATTGTAATCTTATTACAAACAAACGGGTTTCCAACGGTATGAACCTAAACCAAGTAACCCTCCCTACCCTAGACCTGGCCAAAAGCATCAGCTTTTACCAAACCCTCGGCCTTCACCTGATCGTCCATGCTCCACCTCGTTACGCCCGCTTCGAGTGCCCAGACGGTGAGGCTACTTTCTCGCTGCACCTTGTCAACGAGCTACCAACTGGCGAAGGCGTATCAATCTACTTCGAGTGCGAAGACCTCGACGAGCGAGTAGCCAGCCTACAAGCCAAAGGAATTACCTTCATCTCTCCCCCAACAGATGAGTCTTGGCGCTGGCGCGAAGCCCGCCTACTCGACCCAGACAATAACCGGTTGATCCTCTTTTGGGGCGGCGAAGACCGCAAAAACCCACCCTGGCGCCTGACGACTTAACTGCCTTCGCCATAGAAACGCGAAGCGTTTCATGCTAAAAGCCCCTCTCCGCCGAGCCGGAGGCGAGGCTTGCTGACCGCCGGAGGCAGCCACGAAGCGCACAGAGATTTGGGGGTGAGCTTATTCTCCTCGGTAAGCCGCCGCAATCGCGTCTCGCAGTTCCGCCGTTCGCTCAGCGGTTACGTCTACGGATTTGCCGAAGCGAAAGTCTCCTTCGGAAGCAACAGGCACAAGGTGTACGTGGGCGTGGGGCACTTCGAGGCCCAGTACGCCAACGGCAACACGCTTGCAGTCAACCACCTCCTTGATGGCACGGGCTACGGCTTTGGAAAACAGCGTTAGCGCGGTAAGCTCCTCGTCGGTGAGGTCAAAATAATAATCGACTTCGCGCTTAGGCACGCAGAGGGTATGGCCC
>CALEDI010000312.1 GCA_937949535.1 uncultured Lewinella sp.
GGTTTAAGCCTAGGGTGTGTAATCTGTAATGAATTGTCTCCGCGCGCACCCCCTCCCCAAACCCCTACCCCACGGGGGAGGGGCTTATAAAAACGCTGCGCGTTTTGATAATAGTCGGCGGACTAATTTATAGGCAGATTACACAACCTAGGTTTAACCCCCCAACAAAAACGCCAGTGTATCCACTCCGTCCGCATAGTCGTACAGGGCGGGTTGCTGGGCCTCCCCAAAGGTAAAGAGGGGCAGGTCTAGGTGCAGGAAGTCAGGTGGTGCAACGGCGAGTTGGATTTCTTCCTGCTGCGCGTTGAGCCTTGTTTCCAACGCCGCCTTATCCGTGTAATACTCGAAGTGCAAGGTTCCGATGCGGGAAGGAATGGCTTTATTCTCCAGCACCATCAGGGGGCCGGTGAGGTGGAAGCTTTCTTTGTTGAGCGTGGTGAGGGCGTAGTTGTAGTCGAAGTTGTTTTTCCACTTCGTGTGGTTTTGCAGTGTTTTCCATTCGTGGAAGACGTGGAGCAGGGGGTCGAAATCATAGCCCTCCGGCACGTAAAGCTTGCTCACGTTGCGGCAGCCGAGGCCGAAGTATTGGAACACATCGTTGCCGAGCGCACGCATCTGTTCTTCGGTTTCTTCGCCCGAAAGTACGGCCACTGCGTTGCGGTTCTTACGGATGATGTGGGGGACTTTCGCGAAGTAAGTCTCGAAATAACGCGCCGAATTGTTGGAGCCCGTTGCGATGACGGCCTCGTAGCCATCTAGTTTATCTACCAGCTCAAAGTAATCTGCGGCTCGCTCATCAAACCGAGCGAGAAGTTTGAGTAGGTAAGGTAGTACGTATTCATCCTTAGAGCTCAGTTTTATTTGCGCCTTGTGGCCAGCGACGTACACACACAGAATATCGTGAAAACCAACCAGCGGGATGTTGCCCGCCAAGACCAAGCCTACGGTTTTCTGGCCTTCACCGTTGGGGCCGGGCTGGGGCACAAAGCCTTCGCCTGCAACGGGGATTATCTTATAGCCATTGAGCCAAGCAGCGAGCTTTTCCTCCGCAAGAAACTCCTCGGCGATGGCTTTAACGGATGCTTGTTGGTTGGCTAAGGTAAACCAAGCGTTGTTGAACTCGGTCCGCTTTTGTAGGGCGGTGAGGAATTCGTCTTCTGGGCCGGTGAGGTGGGCGGCGAGCTGGTGGAGGGTAGAGAGGCGAGCTTGGAGGGTCATTCTGTGGTAAAGTCTTTGGGCTAGTACAGTATAATGGTAGGACTACACGTTTGGTTTGGAAAGCAAAATTACGACAATCCCTTCCGAAGTCTTGCTGCTTGAAGATTTCACCCTTCGTTTTAGTCTTTCTCCTTGCGCAGTATTTTCTCCATTTTGCGGCCTCTAGCCAACTCATCTACCAACTTATCCATATACCTGGCCTTCTGGGTTAGTGGGTTATCGATCTCCTCGATCCTGTAGCCGCAGATCACGCCTTTAATCAGGTGTGCGTTGGGGTGGAGTTCTGCTTCCTCGAAGAAGGCTTCAATGGTTACCTTGCGCTCAATCAAGGCTTGTATTTTCTCTTCGTCGAAACCGGTCAGCCATTCCAAGACTTGGTTCAGCTCCTCTTTGGTTCTGCCCTTTTTCTCCACCTTGCTCACGTAGTGAGGGTAAACGGAGCCGAAGATCATTTTTGCTACGCGCTCGTTGTGCTTTGGGGTTGTTTTCATTTTGGGCTTACTTTTTACCTTTCACAACTTTCCTATCGTGATCTTTAATGGCACATGATCGCTAATTGCTCTATAATGTCCAAATTCTCCAATGTCAAAATTTGAGTACCCAAACGAATCACTGAGGAAAATATAATCTATATGGTATGGCTTTTCTATGTTCTTCTGAAGAAAAAATGTCGGCTGACTCTCTTTGCCCTGTCTCTCCGAACAAGCGTCATGGTAGATACTAATTAGGCCCACCTTTTTAAATCTTTCAACCAATCCAGAGTGACTACACCAATAGTTCTTACGGTCCCAAATTGTGTTGCTATTGAAGTCCCCAAGAACTACTGCCTTATCTATTTTTCCAAGATTCAGGTCAAAGTAACTCCATGCTTGCCCTATATAATTGTACTTACTTGTATGTCCCCTATGCGCCCAAACTGCAACCAAGTGAAAGGTTTGGTTAACTAGACAAGGCAAAAAGTAGTTTAAAGGATTGCCTTCAACTTGCGAAGGCCAATCTAGTTTTTCTAAATCAATACCATCCTTTGCAAAGATACCAAGCCCTTTGTGTTTAGAGTTCCCAACCCAGTAATAATTACTAGCCCATTCAGTATATTCCATACAGTTCGATCTTGAAGGGTCTTCGCATTCTTGGATAACACATACATCATACTTGTAATGGTTTAACGCCTTGAATTTACGACGAAAAGCACCATTGCAATTCCAAGTAACGATCGTCATGTTTCTAATTTTAGGAAAAAACAAAGAATCAAAGCCAAAAGATAACTCTTTCTCTGTTCTGACTTTAGCATTTTAGAAAGTCAGCCACTAGCCTGCGGGCGTCCGGTTATGCACATTTTCAGCTTCGCAGCCCACTCCCTACCTTTAGCCGTCTCCTCAACAAATCCCCCCTGTCTTCATGAATAACGAAATAATGAGCAAGCTCGTACCCGTAACCGTTCTTCTGGTACTCGGAATCATCGAAGCGATCGGGGGGCTGTACTTGGAAGACAAGCGAACCAAAAACGACTTCACCATTGAGGTACTTAGCTTGGTTACCCTTCCTACCCTCATTCAGCCGGGTATATTTCTGTTCGTGCTTTGGGTTATGGGCACGGGCTTTCCTGGGCTGGAAGACTATTACATTGGGCTTTCCTTTTGGTGGCACCTACTGGCCTTCTTGATCTTAGACGACATGACCCAGTACTGGTGGCACCGACTCTCCCACATAAACAGCACGATGTGGAAGCTCCATCGGCCACACCATGTGGTGGAAGAAATGGGCGTACTTGTTACCTACCGCAACGCACTGCTTTACTACGCCCTCATGCCGGGTATCTGGCTATCGGCGGTACTCATTTACTTGGGTATGGGCTACGTCTACCTCTTTTACTTGCCGGTAAAACTCACCATCATTCTCCTTGCCCACAGCGAAACCAAATGGGATCGGTTTTTGTACCGCTACAAAATCCTTAGCCCGCTGGCTTGGGTTGTTGAGCGGACCATTTCTACGCCGAGCACCCACTTTGCGCACCACGGCCTGACGGCCGAAGACGGCATCTCCCACCCCAACGGCAACTTTGGCAATATGCTCTTCATTTGGGACGTCATTTTTGGCACCGCCAAAATTACCCGCCAATACCCTACCCGTTTCGGGGCTTGGAACCAACACAAAGAGCCTTGGTACGTACAACTTTTCTTCCCGCTCATCAAATCTAAAGAACCCACCAGCGAGCTGCATTCGCTTACCACCAAGCAAGGCTACGACCCCTCGGTAGATTTCAAGGAGTTTACGCGATAGTTGGGCGACGGCGCGCAGGTGCAAAGTAAGTTAACGTGAGGTTTGGATGTCGGACGCTCAAAGGATCGACTAAAATGCCGTCTATGCCAGGCATTTCAGTCGAACGCTTCGAGGCCCTGAAACGTACTCAGGACCTCGAAGTGTTTATTTCTACCTCTGACGAAGTCGAGGTAGAAATAATCCTTTGAGCGTCCGGTGCTTATGGGCAAACCTCCTTGACAAGGTCTCATATCTAACGATGTTCTGGTTACTGTATAAACTTCACAGCACAAGGCGATTCATCTTTACACCTTACCTTGCACCCGCGCTCCGCGCCCAAGAAATTTTGCTTTTGCCCCTTCCCGAATGAAAACACATTACCAGCTAGAAAACCTGCCTCGTTTCCGTCGTGCCGTCGTCACGATTGGCAGCTTTGACGGTGTCCACCGGGGTCACCAGCAACTGCTGGCGCGCATCCGGCGGCTGGCGGAACGGCGAGGCGGAGAGTCGGTCGTGATTACCTTCGACCCTCACCCCCGCTCCGTGCTTCGCCCAGAGGACGACTCCCTGCGGCTACTCACCACCACCCCCGAAAAAGCCGCCTGCTGCGCAGCCGCTGGCATCGATCACCTCGTCGTTGTGCCGTTCAACACCGCTTTCAGCCAGCAAACGCCGGAGGAATACATCCGCAACTTTTTGGTAAAACGCTTTAGCCCCGAGCGCATCGTGATCGGCTACGACCACCGCTTCGGGAAAGACCGCAAGGGCGACCTCGCTTACCTCCGCCACCACGGCAAAGAACTGGGCTACGAAGTGATCGAGATCGACGCCCAAGAAGTGAACGACATCACGGTCAGCTCCACCAAAGTGCGCAACGCGCTTTTGAGCGGCGAAGTGCGCCAAGCCCATACCCTCCTCGGCCGCCCCTACGAGATCACCGGCACCGTAATTGAGGGCCGCAAGATTGGCCGCACAATAGGTTTCCCGACCGCCAACATCGAGCCTTTTCACCGCCTAAAACTCATTCCCCAAAACGGCATTTACGCCGTTCGGGTAAAGTGGTTGGCCCGCGAACTGGAAGGGATGCTCTACATCGGAGACCGCCCCAGCCTGAACGATGGCCGAGGGGTTGTCATTGAACTCAACATCTTCGATTTCGAAGAAGACCTCTACGGCGAAACCCTAACCGTCGTCTTCGCAGACCACTTGCGCGGCGACCTAGAACTAGACGGCCTCGAAGCCCTAAAAGCCCAACTCGGCCAAGACGAAATAGCTGCCCGCAGCGCACTCGCCGCTCCCGAAGCATCCTTGGAAAAAGAAGAAACCTACGCCCCCAATACCGCCGTCGTCATCCTGAACTACAACGGCCGGGGCTACCTCGAAACGTACCTCCCCGGCGTCATCGACAGCCTGCCGCCCAACGCACGGGTCATCGTTGCCGACAACCTCAGCACCGACGATTCCGTAAGCTGGATGCAAGCCAACCACCCCGATGTAGAACTCATCGAGCTGCCCGAAAACTACGGCTTCGCCAACGGCTACAACATGGCGATGATGCAGGTAGAAGCCGAACTCTACGTATTACTCAACAGCGATGTGCGCGTTACACCAGGCTGGCTCAGCAATATCATTCCGCTGTTCAAAGACGAAACAGTAGGCGCGGTACAACCCAAGGTATTAGCCGAAGCCGACAACGACCGTTTCGAGTACGCCGGCGCAGCCGGCGGCTACCTAGATTACCTAGACTACCCCTTCTGCCGAGGCCGCATCTTTACCCACACCGAACGCGACGAAGGCCAGTACGACGGGCGCACCGAGATATTCTGGGCCACCGGTGCTGCTTTTTTCTGCCGTGCCGACCTCTTCCACGCCCTCGGCGGGTTCGAGCCCGAGTACTTCGCCCACGCCGAAGAAATTGACCTCTGCTGGCGCATGAAGCGCGCCGGCTACAAAATAATGGTTGAGCCTGCCGCAGTAGTTTACCACGTTGGCGGCGGAACCCTGAACTATAATACGCCGTACAAGGCTTATCTCAATTTTCGCAACACCCTCACAACCAGTTTCAAGAACCAGCCGGTCAGTAGGCTCATCTGGTGGTTACCGATACGCTTAGTGCTCGATGGCGTTGCGGGCGTTTTGTTCCTGACGCAGGGCAATTTTGCGCACATCGGTTCTATCCTCCGGGCGCATTTCCATTTCTACGGTCACCTCGGCCTTTGGCTTCGCCGCCGGAAGGAACGCAGCGAACAGGTGATGGCCGCCAAAATCGGCGAAGACCGCACGGAGGTTGGCCGCGTAGCGGACAGTATCATCCTACATTATTACCTGCTGGGGCATCGGCGGTTTGCGGAAGTTTTCGGGTAGTAGTAGTCTGTCAAGTTTGATTTTAGTACCAAAAGACGAGGCAGCTCGCTGCGCTCGTAACCTCACCCCCGGCCCCTCTCCGGCGGAGAGGGGAGACGGCTCTGCTCGTTGGATATTAGTACTAAAATCAAACTTTACAGACCATTAGTAATAACATTACTACCGAACTACATTACTATCCTAAATCACCCTCCCACTCCGTTCTAACCGTTCCACGAGGTTGGGTTTTAGCACGTCGGCCGCTTCCAGAATGAGGGACTC
>CALEDI010000313.1 GCA_937949535.1 uncultured Lewinella sp.
GAGCTAGACCCTGATCAAACAGGGATGTGGCAAAGCCTGAGCCAACTCAACGGAGCGGGTGGGGCCGGCACCACGCTGCTGGCCGGCAACTGGGGCCTCAACTCCGTACTCGGTAGCCCAACACCGGAGGAGCCCATCCGCATCTACTTCGAAGATGTGGACGGCAACGGCAATTCCGAAACCCTCCTCACCTACGTCCGCCAGGGCCGAGAAGTCACCGTTGTTGATAAGGACGAACTCACCGCCTCCATCCCGTCGCTGAAACGCAACCAACTCAGCTACACCGACTACGCCGCCAAGTCTTTCTCCGACCTCTTCGGAGCACTGAAAAACCCCGCCCAACCCGTTTCTACCTTGGAACATTTCCGCCTTGTTCGTAACAACGGCGGAGACTGGTCTGCAACGCCATTACCTCGGGCTGCCCAGATAACTACGCTCAACTGTGCGTTGGAGATACCGCAGGGTACGCTCCTTGGCGGCAATAAAATGGAAATCCAGCCCCGCATCGGGCGGCAGGATGCCGCCGCACTACAACTCCTCCGGCCCGACGGAACGGTTGAGTTCATTGACCTGGGCGGAGCCCGGAACCGGTTGGAGGTACGGCAGTTGGTTCGTTTAGATGAGCGCCATGTGCTGGTGCTGGTGGCGGGAGGGGAGCATTTGGTGTTAAGCCTAGAGGATTAAAATTTCGCTCTGCCGTAGATCGTACTAAGCGGAACTTGTACGCCAAGGGTGTCAAAAGGTGCTATATCATCTTTTCGAGTATAGGAACGCATCAGCCATGTGTTTTCTTTGGTGCGGCTAAAGATGTCGACACGCATACTACGACTATCAATCAGAATGTATTCTTTCAGCGAAGGCAGTTGCCAGTAGTTATGGAATTTCTCACCCCGATCACGGACTTCAGTGCTTTTCGAGAGTACTTCAATAACAACTGAGGGGTTGATTAGCTTGGTCTCGTTATCATCCTCGAATTGATCGTCTTCTTCGCAGACGAATACCAAGTCGGGGAAGTAATAGCTTTTTGCAGACTGAACCGAAACGGCCATGTCACTACCAAGCGAACGGCATTCTTCAAGCTTGGACCAAAGAAAGCCAGAAGTATCCTCTTTTATCCTGTTGTGTTGAGCGGTAGCACCAGACATTTCAATGACAACACCATTGATGTATTCTAACTTGTATTGACTGGCTTCCAGAAGAGAGAAGTATTCTTCTGGGTTGTAGTCTCCTCGATCAAGTTTGTGTGCGCCCATATAGGTAAAGATAAAGTCTAATGCATTAACGCACCAACCCCCGCAACCGTTGCACCTTCCGTACTTCCCCCCGTAGTTTCCGCCCGCTGCCCAGCGGAACGGTAAGCCCCGCCGCCATCATCCCGTCGGGCTGCACGACTGGCCCGAGGCGGATGCTCAGGTCGTCCGAAATATCGAATTCCTGTAGGTGCGCGTCGGTGTAGGCCTCTACGGCTTGTAGCAAATAGACCACGAAGATGCCGATGTAGGCCGTTTGGCGGGCTTTGTCTGTTTTGGCGCGCTCGTTCAGGAGTGCACTGTCGCTAATAAGGCTGACGGGGAAGGCGTCTTCGATGGTTACGCAGTCATCGCCTTGGCTTACGCAGCGGTTTTCCAGGGCGGTGGTATAGCGCCGGTAGTTCGTTTGGTTGAAGTCGGCGTAGGCGACCATCCCGAGCAATCCGCCGTAAACCAAAGGTACCTTCCACCACCGCTTATTGTATACTTGCCCGCCGCCGGGGATGGCGGCCCAGAGGATTGCATTGCGTGGGTTCCTTTTTATTTCCGCCAGCGTGGGGAGCGTATCCAACACCTCTGCGGCTGAGGTGTCAACCTTTACCGGCCCAGCAGTTTGTGCGGGCGCGGCCGCAGGTGCAAAGAAAAGGATGAGGAGCAAGGCAGCGGCCAAGCTCTTCCGCAGAAGCCCCAAGGTTGTCGTACCGCAAAGTCGATGTAAGTTGGTCATGTATCCTAAGAGACGGTCTCTGGCGCGAAAACGTGGGTTGCTCCCCAAGCCCTTAACGCCCCAATAACAATGGTTTTCGATGCCCTCCTACTGTTCGATGTATTTGTAGAAGCTTTCCAGCTCTTCCTGGTTCGAGAACTTGATCGTGATGCTTCCCGATTTAGCATTTTTGCCGTCCAACTTTACTTGCACCTGCTTCGTGCCAAAAAAGTCTTGAAAAGCAGTCTTTACGGTCTTCAAGTCGTCGTTCTCCGGCTGGCGAACGGGACCAGACTTCTTTTTCTTCTTATAGTTCTTAGCTTCTTCCTCGATCTGGCGTACGCTCCAGTCTTTGCCCTTGGTGAGGATTTCGTTGAGGAACATCTCCTGCAAACTGATGTCCTTGATCCCACGGAAGGTCTTCGCTGCCCCGATGCTGATCTTCTTCTCCCGGATCGCCTGCTGCACCTTCGGCGACGTATTCAAAATGCCGAGGTAGTTGGCTACCGTTGGCCGCCCTTTACCAACCCGCTGGGCGAGTTGCTCCTGCGTCATGTCGTAGTCTTCGGCTAGGCGGTAGTAGGAGTAGGCTACTTCCATCGGGTTCAGGTCTTCCCGCTGGATGTTCTCAATCAAGGCCATCTCCAGCAATTCCTGATCATTGGGGGTACGAATGAAGGCCGGTACTTCCTTCAAGCCCGCCAACTGGCTAGCCCGGAACCGCCGCTCTCCGCTGATGATCTGGTAAGTCCCGTCGCCCATGTGCCGAACGGTCATCGGCTGAATGATGCCGTGTACCTTGATGGAGTCCGAAAGCTCTTTCAGTGGCTCTTCCTCAAACTCCTTACGCGGCTGGTCTGGGTTAGCGTGGATTTTATTGACGGGCAAAAACGCAAAGTCCTTGCTCAGCGCAGCAATGGCTTCCTGCGGAGCGTCAGCAATGGCTTTGCTCAGGTTTTTCTCCTTCTTGCCGTCTAGCCGCTTACCACCAAAGAGCGCATCAAGGCCGGAGCCGAGTTTAGCTTTACTTGCTTTCTTTGGTACGGGTCTTGCCTTAGCCATGGAGTCTATGTTTTTTGATTGGCCGGCAAAGATAATGAACCCAACTTAAGGGATGCCGTGAAAATAACTTGCGTTTTTGACCGTCTTGTTTTGTCTCACAACCATCAAGAGGCTAGAACCTTAGCCATCAGCATTCAGGCGGCCGAATGTAACCGAGGTAGCCTAAATGCTGAACCCTGATTGCTGAACGCTACATTTATGAGCGGCTAAGCCTTGAGACCATTCGCAACGGCTAAAACTCGGCTTGGAAAGCCTCGAACCGCAATCAACCTACCTTAAACACCACCGTACAGAGCGGCGGCACCGTAAGCTCAAGGTGATAAGGCCGCCCGTTCCACTCGGCCGCAACGGCTTCAATGGTCGTGATGTCGTAGTTGCCCGTACCACCGTACTGTGCGTCGTCGCTGTTCAGGATGACGGAGTATTTGCCCGCGTAGGGCACTCCGACCCGGTAGCTGTTCCGGACGGCAGGGGTGAGGTTATTGATAACCACTACGGCGTCTTTCGCTGCTTTCCCTCGGCGCAGATAGGTCAGTACGCTGTTTTGGTGGTCGCCCAAGTCGATCCACTCAAAGCCTTTGGGGTTGTAGGCTTGCTCGTAGAGCGCGGTAGTGGATTTGTAGAGCTTGTTCAGGTCTGCGAAGTATTTGCTCAGCGTTTTGTGTGGGGCGTAATTGGTGAGGTTCCAGTCTAGCCCGCGCTCAATGCTCCACTCGGTGGTTTGGCCGAACTCTCCGCCCATAAACATGAGTTTGCTGCCGGGGTGGGTATACATGTAGCCATACATCGCGCGTAGGTTGGCGAAGCGTTGCCACTCGTCTCCCGGCATCCGGTCAATGAGGGGCCCTTTGCCGTGTACCACTTCGTCGTGGCTGAGGGGGAGCATGAAGTTTTCCGTGAAGGCGTAGACGAGGCTAAAGGTCAGTTCTCCGTGGTGGTAGCTGCGGTGAATGGGGTCGTTCTTGAAGTAGTCGAGAGTGTCGTGCATCCAGCCCATCATCCACTTTTGGCCGAAGCCGAGGCCGCCGACGTAGGTTGGCCGAGATACGCCGGAGAAACTTGTGGACTCTTCCGCAATCGTCATCGTGTCGGGGTATTCCCGGTATACGGCTTCGTTGAACTCGCGCAGGAAGGCAATGGCCTCCAAGTTTTCGTTACCTCCGTACTGGTTCGGTATCCATTCGCCGTCGTTACGGCTATAATCGAGGTAGAGCATCGAGGCTACCGCGTCAACGCGCAAACCATCAATGTGGTAACGGTCTAACCAGAAGAGCGCATTGCTGATCAGGAACGAGCGTACTTCGTTGCGGCCGTAGTTGAAGATGGCGCTCTTCCAGTCTGGGTGGAAACCGAGGCGCGGGTCTTCGTGGTCGTAGAGGTGCGTACCGTCGAAGTCGGCCAAGCCGTGCGCATCGGTAGGGAAGTGGCTCGGTACCCAGTCTAGGATGACCCCGATGCCCGCCTTGTGCAGTTCTTGCACGAGGTACATAAAGTCTTGCGGCCCACCAAAGCGGCTAGACGGCGCAAAGTACCCCGTGATCTGGTAGCCCCAGCTCGGGAAGTAAGGGTGCTCCATCACTGGTAGGAACTCTACGTGGGTAAAGTTCATCTCCTGAAGGTATTCCACTAGGTCTACCGCCAACTCGCGGTAGCTGAGGCTCTCGGTCGCACCTTTCTTTTTCCGCCAACTACCCAAGTGTACTTCATAAACGGAGTAGGGCTTGTCTATACCGTTGTGTTCTTGGCGGTTGTTCATCCATTCCGCATCGTCCCATTCGTAGTAGGTATCCCAAACTATGCTGGCTGTTTTGGGCGGTGTTTCCCAGAGGCGGGCGAAGGGGTCGCCTTTTTCCAGCCAGCGGCCGTCTGGGCCGTCGATGGCGTATTTATAGATGGTTCCGTTGCCGATGTTGGGGATGAAGCCTTCCCATATTCCGCTGGAGTCCCAGCGGGGATTAAGCTGATGGTCTCCTCGGTTCCAACCATTGAAGTCTCCAACCACTGCTACATATTTGGCGTTTGGTGCCCAAACGGCGAAGTAGGTGCCGGAGACGCCGTCTACTTCAATAACATGGCTGCCCAGCTTGTCATAAGCACGGAAGTTCTTACCCGCCTTCCAGAGGCTGATGTCGAAATCTGTAAATAAACTGTGGGCGGTAACGGTGGAAGGGGTACTCATATGTTCTGATAAATTTAAATTACACTATACTCGTACAGTGCAAGCACAAGAAAGACAAAAACTACGATTAAAGACAGAAAGCCGGAGTATCCCTGAGTTTGAGTAGTATTTCCAGTGCTTTCTTTCTAACTATTGAGTTTAAAGTATAAAAAAGCGATCAGCGGACAGCAATTCAGCGCTGTTTCGCCTGAATGCTGTCCGCTGATCGCTAAAACGTCACGTTCTGCAAAGAAACTTACTTCTTCACACCACCCTTCAGCTCACCCTGGAGCTTCTTGAGCTCTTCAGTTTTGCCAGCGGCGGCCAGTTTGGCCTGTTGCTGCCAAGAGCTGGGGTTGGCGAGGCGGAAACGCGCACCGGCAGCAGCCAGTACGTCAGCGAGTTTCTTGGGCGTAGCCTTGCTCAGTTGCGTGAAGGTAGAGATGCCCGCGTCGTTGAGCAGGCCTGCAATCTTGGGGCCGATGCCTTCGATGCGCTTCAGGTCGTCGGCTTTTTTAGCGGCGGATTTCTTGGCCGTAGCTTTTTTAGCGGGGGCGGCTTTCTTGGTAGCCGTTTTCTTGGCGGGAGCTGCTTTTTTAGCAGTGGCTTTCTTGGCGGTGGCAACTTTGTCTAGCTGAAGTACGCAGTTGTCTGAAGCGTAGCCGCTGGCGGTGTAGCCGGGGGCGTCCCAGTCGTTCTTCCATTCCTGGTTGTCTACCAAGTAGCGGAACTGGTACTCGCCGGGGGCGAGGTGGATGTTGGCTTTGTAGGCGTTCTTTCCGGAAGACATCGGCAGGCCTTTGTCCCAGCTCCAGCCGTTGAAAGTACCGAGTACACGAACATCGCGGCCTTTGCCAACTTGCTCAACGGGCACTTCAAAAGTAACCTTGTACTGTTTCTTTGCTTTTACAAATGACTTCTTAATCATAGTGGGGGTAGTTTATTTGGTAAGGGAGGGGGGAGCTAATGGGCTTAGTTCCGGGTTGTACACTTTTTTGAAGACACAAATTTAGGCCGAAGTCACTGATTATCAAATGGTTTGGGCGCGGCCGCAGGTGCAAGGGAAAGCTTGCAAAAGCAGTGTTCTTCCAGTTTTTCGCCTGAATATTTTGTTTTTTAGCACAAGAGCAAAGATGTTTGAGGGACGATCAGAGCACCACCAAATTATTCTACGGAATGAATTTTGAATGATTACTTTAAAAAAAGTTCAAAAATTTCCTCACTTTTATTCAAAAGCTGCTGCATTTTCTGGTAGTACCGCCCCAAGTCGCTGCCGTCTACTACGGCGTGGTGGGCTTGTACTGCTAGTGGCATGGTCGTTTTATCCCCTCTTTGCTGGTATTTCCCCCACACAATTCTTGGCACGCTGTCTCCGTCTGGTCCTGCTGGCATGGCGTGGGTAATGCTGGTGAACGTAGCCCAAGGGAAGGTACTCAGGAACAAGTAATCATCTGCCCCGGGCTCGTCCTCGAAGCTGGGCTCGGTTTTCATCCGTTCCATCATGGCTTCGGCGGCGGCGTGGAAGGCCAGCGGGTCTTCGTCGTAGGCCACGGTACAAAAACTGAAGGCCGATGACGCGGCCGTCGGGACGGCAAAGCTCGGCCGGAGGTTCCCGTGCTCAACAACCTCCACTGCTCCTTCGTCTTCCCCACTGCACCTGCGTACGCGCCACCTAAATGCCTCTACTTCCATCGCGGCCCTACTAATAAGGTACACCATCGCGGGGGTAAACCGCAGGGTAGGGGAGCGCAGAACGCAGCCCAGAAACGAAGTGATGTCTACCTCCGCCGTAATGCCGAAGTGTGGGTTGGCCATGCCGTTGAAGTGCGCAAAATGCGCCTGCCGGTGCGCGTCGAAGGTGATCTTTTTCATAGCACGTTTTTTGGTGGCCGAGCCAAGTATTATACCTCGAACCCCTCGGAGTACAAACTCCCCCGACGGGTTCTACACACTCCGCCGCCGCATCGCTGCAGCCACGAAGGAGACAAATAGAGGGTGTGGGGCTTCCACCGTACTCTTCAGTTCTGGGTGGAATTGCACACCGATAAAGTAAGGGTGCTCTTTCAGTTCCACGATCTCCACCAAGCCCGTATCTGGGTTGGTGCCCGTGATGCGCAGCCCTGCGTCTTTGAGCTGTTTCAGGTAGTCGTTGTTGAACTCATACCGGTGGCGGTGGCGCTCACTGATCTTGCTGGTACCGTAGGCTTTGGCCGCAATGGTCTTCGGCTCCAACACGCAGTCGTATGCGCCCAAGCGCATCGTGCCGCCCATTTTCTTGATCTTCTTCTGCTCTTCCATCATGGAAATGACGGGGGCCTTAGACTGCTCGTTCACTTCCGTAGAGCTGGCGTTTTCGATGCCGGCAACGTTGCGGCTAAACTCTACTACGGCGCACTGCATCCCCAAGCAAATACCAAAGAAGGGTATCCCGTTTTCGCGGATGTACCGAATGGCTTCAATCTTGCCCTCAATGCCCCGCTCACCGAAGCCAGGGGCTACCAAAATGCCATCGAATTTGCTCAGGACCTTACCAATGTCGGCCGTGCTGCCCTCTAAATGTTCGGAATGAACGGGCACAACTTTGACTTTGCATTCGTTGATCGCGCCAGCATGGACGAAGGCTTCATAGATAGATTTGTAGGCGTCTTGCAGTTCGTTGTACTTCCCTACTAGGCCGATGTTGACTTCTCCGGTAGAGTTTTTCAGCTTGCCGAGGAAGTTTTTCCAGCGGCGCAGGTCTGGGGCTTTGCGGTCGGGTAGGCGGAGCTTGCTCATCACCTGCGCGTCGAGGCCTTCGCGCAGCATCAGCAGCGGTACGTCGTATATGGTCTCGGCGTCGATGGCTTCAATGATACAGCCTTTCTCTACGTTGCAGAACAGGGCGAGCTTTCGGCGGATGGAATCGTCGATCTTGTGCTCGGTCCGTACCACCAATATATCGGGCTGGATGCCAGCTTTGAGGAGTTCTTTGACGGAGTGTTGGGTAGGCTTCGTCTTCAGTTCTTTCGCTGCGGCGAGGTAGGGGATTAGGGTTAGGTGGATGGCGATGCAGTTGTCTCGCCCCAAGTCCCAGCGCAGTTGGCGCAGGCTTTCTACGTAGGGCAAAGACTCGATGTCTCCTACCGTTCCGCCGAGTTCGGTGATCACGATGTCGTAGTCTGTGTTTTGGCCTAGTAGTTGTACGCGGCGCTTGATCTCGTCCGTAATGTGCGGAATCACCTGTACGGTTTTGCCCAAGTATTTGCCCTCGCGCTCATTGTTGATGACGGTTTGGTAGATGCGGCCGGTGGTCACATTATTGGCTTGGCTGGTGGGGGTGTTCAGGAATCGTTCGTAGTGGCCGAGGTCGAGATCGGTCTCGGCTCCATCGTCGGTCACGTAGCATTCGCCGTGTTCGTAGGGGTTCAGCGTGCCGGGGTCAACGTTGAGATAGGGGTCGAACTTCTGGATGGTCACGCTTAACCCTCGGGCTTGCAGTAGCTTAGCTAAAGAGGCGGCAACAATGCCTTTGCCGAGGGAAGAAGTGACCCCGCCCGTAACGAAAATATACTTACTCATATAATAGAATTACGGGACACAAAGGTAGGCTAAATAGCTGGAGTGGGTGCCTTTCAACGGCGAAAGGTTTTTCGTTGGTGACGAATTGAATCCGTTTTTTTCACCTAGATCACCAACTCTTGGAGGGGAGAAATGTTAAATCAATCTCCAATGTTAATTTAATGTGAATCAATTATTACCTTTAGGTTTCCCGAATGTACGTTATGTTAAAATTCTGTTTCTTCAAGTTGGTTAATGTTGCCGTGTTGGTGCTGCTTTTTTCGGTAGTGGCGCGGTCGCAGGATGCCGTGTCGTTCTTGAAGGCAGAGACGGTTGAAGGGCCGGTTGGTGAAGCCTCCGCAGTTGCCAGCAACGAACAGGCTTTCGATTTTACCCGCAACCTCATCTTCTTCGATGCGCGCATCAATGGCCACGAAGGAAAGTTCATTCTGGATACCGGCGCGCCAACGCTGTTGCTCAACAGCCGGGGCAAGTCCGTTGGGCATCCGGCCCCTACAGGTTTGGCCTCCGGCGGCGTGGTAAGCCTTGCTAACCAACGGATTGAGTCTTTTGAAATGGGCGGCAAGACCTTGGGTAAACGCTGGGTTCTAGCTACCGATCTCCGCAGCATGGAAGAACGGATAGGGCAAACCATCGATGGCTTCGTTGGCTACGAAATGCTCCATTCTGGCGAAGTAAGGATCAACTTTCCCGGCCGTAACTTCCGCTTACTAAGGTCCTCTCGGCAACCCACACACGAAGGCCGCCGCCCTGCCCAAGTGTTGAAATTTGAATACATCGACCACCTCCCAGTCATTACCCTTCGGGTTGGTAAAAAGAAACTTCGCTTCGCCATCGATACCGGAGCAGGCGCCAACCTGATTGATGAGCGGCTACGCTCCATCTTCACCGAAAGCGGCACCGAAATGAACATTCAAGGGCTCGACGGAGGAAACCAAGACCACAAACTTGTCCGAATTCCAGCATTAAGCCTTGAGGGAGACGAATACAGCGAGACCTCGTTTGTGGCGATGGACCTCAGCCACCTCCAATCTCCGGGCGAGCCGCAGATCGCGGGTATTTTGGGGTCGGTCTTCTGGGCAGACCATATAGTAGGCATAGACTACCTCAAACGAAAAATCAACTTGTGGTAAAAGCAAGGCTGTTTGCTATCCCTTTCATCAAGAAACGTCAATTCACAACAACTCCAACTCCATAACCTCAAAGAAAATGAATATTAGCCAATTCCCCGAGCGTTTTCGCGCAAGAGTTTTGTCCGGCATTGTACGCAACAGCCGCTTGGGCATCGCGATTCGGTTTGGAGAGTTGGAGGGGAAAGTGCTGCCGCTCAGCGTCCGACAGGAGCCAACGGCTTCGGAGCGCCTACCCGCCGCACACCTGGAGAAAGCGGCCCGCTCGGCTTTCAACGACCTGCCGTATGACTTGCGGATAATGGTGGGGTTGTAGGGCGTATTTCACCCACCCCCATGCAACGTTATTCGCTTTAATCGTTTCTTTGCGGTACGGCGTCTAACAAAAGAGACCCTAACCTTGACCTTGGAGCAAAAAACTCCCCAACTTTCTCCTTTACCGCTCTCTGCATCCTGCGGCCGCGCCCAGATGCAAACCATTCGCACCAATATCCGAAGTTGCGTACTGGTAGCCTTATTGCTGCTGGCCTATGGTACGCTCTCCGCGCAAATCATCGACCCTTCATCCTCTACGCGCCCAACGGTAGGAGACCCAGATTATGATGCCTCCGCAGACCGCCGAGCTGGCCCTCAAGACCAGCGCGCCGCCATCGTGGATACCTTCGGTATCTTCCAGTATACCGTTGACAACCCAAACACTGAAACCAACTGGCAAGACAGCCTACTAAAGGGCTTTCAACGCTACGAACCAGACCGCAAAGTAGACTTCGATTTCGCCACCATCGGCCAGCGCGGAGGCGCAGCCTACGCCCTGCGCTACCAGCCTACGCGCCGCTACGGAACCACCATCGGTTTTCGGCAGTTTGACCTCTAACAAACCACCGGAAAAGACCTAGAATACTACCGCCTAGAACACCCTTTCACCTACCTCTCTCACGTTACGGAGAGCGAACAAGAAGACGGTTATACCATCGCCAAATTTAGCCGCAACTTCGCCGACGGCGTTAACCTCGTACTGGATTATAGCCGCCTGAACCAACAAGGCGACCAAGACCAATACCCCGCGCAGGGCCTCCGCAATACCCACGTTGCGACCGGTTTCAGCATCCGCCCACCCAAAAGCAGGTACAGCGGCTTCTTCAGTTTTGCGGCCAACACCTACGAGCAACTACAAAACGGCGGCATCGTGGATTCCTCCTTCCAACGCAACGAAACCGGCGGCGAAATAAGCAACCTCGCCAACCTGGTTCCGTACCTAGACGAGACCCGCCTCCGGCACAGCTACCGCGAAATAATGGCGACCCAGTACCTGCAATTTGGCGGCAAGACAGACTCGGTCTCTGGCCGAGAAAAACGCGCCTTCACCCTCCGGCATCGTTTCCGCTACGATGCGCGCCGCTACCGTGTTTCCAGCGAGGTGTTGGCTGGTTCGGATACCCTCGACTTTTACCGAGATTTCCCCGACCTGCTGCTCGACGTGCGCGGCGTGCGCAACCAGATTGAGCAACGAACAATTGAGAACGATTTCACGATCTCTACCTTCCGCCGAAGTACGTCTGCCGACAAAGCCACCGTGCAGAAAGACGTACTGGAAGCGGGCCTAACCCACTTTTACCACCGCATTAAGCAAGACGGAGACTCGACGGTGAACAACCTCCTCGCCCACGCCAAGGTGGGCCTGCGGCCCAACGACAACCTTAATATACTCGTCTCCGGCCAGCTCAACCTCATTGGCCAAACGGGAGACTACCGCGTGGAGGGCGAAGGCGTGCTGGACCTCGGCAAGGCCGGCAAGCTGGAACTCAACGCCCTGAACCAACTCTACGCCCCAGACCTCGTGCAGCAGGTCTACCGCCTCAACGGCGAGACGCTCTGGGACAACAACTTCGGCAAAACGCTGGAACTGCGGCTGGGCGGCGCGTACACCTTGCCCGTCGTCAAAATTCGGGCGGGGCTGGCGTATTCTTTGCTCACCAACTACGTTTACTTCAACGCGCAAGGCCGCCCCGAGCAGGCCGACGACGTGAACTCGCTCCTGCAGCTCACCCTTGAGCGCGACCTCCGTTTTGGCCGGTGGAACCTGACCAACCGCCTGCTCTTGCAGGAGGCCGATCAGGATGTGTTCCGGTTGCCGCGCATTTACGGCGAGCACAGCTTTTACTACGCTGGCAAATGGTTCAAGGTCTTGAACGTCAACCTCGGAGTTGACGTGCGCTACGCCACGGCTTTCAGTCCTTATTATTACAACCCCGTCATTCAGCAGTTCCAGTTGCAGGAGCGGCAGGCGCGTGGATTTCAGTACCAGGTTGATCCGTTTTTCAGTATGCGCGTCACGCGCTTCCGCTTCTTCGTGAAGTACATCCAGGCCAACAACCTCATCCAGCCAGAAAAACTGCTGTACCTGACGGCAGACCATCCTTACCCAGACGAAGCACTGCGGTTTGGGGTGAGCTGGCGGCTGTTGGATTAGTCTTGTAGTCAAAGAGTCAGATAGTCAAACAGTCTGTAGTCAGAGTTGACTACCTGACTACTTTCTCGGCGCGGACGCAGGATGCAGGGTCTGTTTTGAAGCGCGGTTGTAATCTACATGGGGCGGATTTGTGCCGATAGAACTTATACGATCTGACTCTTTGAAGACCTGATACTTTGCCGCTTTGACCATCTGGCTACTTGGCTACCGAACTCCCAAACTATTTGGCCTTAAAAAGCTAGTATAATAACCAAACCCTACGTACCTTTGCGGCTCAATTGGGAAAGCCCCGAAAATTTCTACTTATGAAATTGGCCTTGCGCGCACTGTTTTTGCTGGTATTTTGTTTTGGTCTGACCACCGTCAATGCCCAGCACGACGGCCATGACCATGGCACTGATGATGGCCACGGCCATGCTACCGAGACCCATGCAGGAGATGACCACGGCGATAGCCACGGAACGGAAGTTCATGAGGGCTGCGCAGACAACCACGGAGAGTACGATCCGGCT
>CALEDI010000314.1 GCA_937949535.1 uncultured Lewinella sp.
TAGCGCACACCATCTTCTTGCTCAATAGCAAGATAGTCTGAAATAGCAATCTTCTCCTGACCCATACCTTATAAATGCTTTCCGCTAAGGTAAGGTTTCTGCGCCTTTACCGCGTCAGGTAAACACTCCGGTTCCGGTCCAACTCCCGGAAGAACGGATCGGTCATGTCCTTCACGAAGCGAATCGCTTCGCCGGTAGATTTCATCTCCGGCCCAAGCTGTTTGTCTACGTTCGGGAATTTGTTGAAGCTAAAGACGGGCACCTTGATCGCGTACCCACTTGGCTGCGGATTGATGACAAAGTCTTTCAGCTTGTGGCTGCCCAGCATCACTTTGGTAGCAATGTTGAGGTAAGGCACTTTGTACGCCTTCGCGATGAAGGGCGTTGTACGGGAAGCACGCGGGTTGGCTTCGATGACGTATACCACTTCTTCGTCCGTTTCTTTATCGGTCTTGATGGCGAACTGTACGTTGATGAGGCCTTTGGTCTTCAGCGCGAAGGCCAGCTTCTCGGTGTATTCGCGCATTTTATTGACGGCGTTGACGCTGAGCGAGTAAGTCGGCAGCACGGCAGAGGAATCACCGGAGTGAATGCCTGCAGGTTCGATGTGCTCCATGATGCCCATGATGTGGACTTCGTCGCCGTCGCAGATGGCGTCTACCTCGGCTTCTTTGGCGCGGTCGAGGAAGTGATCAACAAGGACCACCATGTTGGGGTCTTTCTTGAAGATGCTCAGTACGTGGCGTTCCAGTTCGGCATCGTTGATCACGATGCGCATATCTTGGCCACCGAGTACGTAGCTCGGGCGAACCAAGACGGGGTAGCCAACGCGCTTGGCTACGTCCAAAGCTTCATCGGCGTCCTTGGCCGTTCCGAAGTTGGGGTAGGGGATCTCAAGCTCTTTCAGCAGGTTACTGAACCGGCCACGGTCTTCGGCCAAGTCCAAGCTTTCGTAGCTGGAGCCGATGATCTTGATGCCACGGTTGTGGAACTCTTCGGCCAGCTTGAGGGCCGTTTGGCCACCAAGCTGAACGATGATGCCTTCCGGCTTTTCGTGCTCAATAATCTCGCGGATGTGCTCCCAGTATACGGGCTCGAAGTAGAGCTTGTCGGCTTGGTCGAAGTCGGTAGACACCGTCTCGGGGTTACAGTTCACCATGATGGCCTCGTAGCCGGCTTCCTGTACGGCGCGGAGGCCGTGGACGCAACAGTAATCGAACTCGATACCTTGCCCAATGCGGTTGGGGCCGGAGCCGAGTACGATGACTTTTTTCTTGTCGGAGACGATGCTTTCGTTCTCCTGATCGAAGGTGGAGTAGAAATAAGGCGTTTGGGCCTCAAACTCTGCGGCGCAGGTATCTACCATCTTGTAGGTCCGGCGGATGCCGAGTTCATAGCGTCGGTTAGTTACGGCTTCTTCGTCTACGCGGAGGAGGTAGGCGATTTGGGCGTCGGAATAACCGAGTTCTTTGAGTTCGCGGAAGAAGTCTGCGGGGATGTCTTCAGGGACGTTGTAGCGCTGGACTTGGAGGTCGTAGTCTACAAGGCGTTTTATCTGGTTTATGAACCAAGGGTCGATCTTGGTGAGTTTTTGGATGGTCTTGCGCGGCACCCCGAGGCGGAGGGCATCTTTGAGGCGGAAGAGGCGGTCATCGGAGACGTTTTCTAGGCGGCTGAGGATGTCGTCGGTCTTGATCCATTCTTTTTTGTCGGAACCGAGGCCAGCACGGCCGTTTTCTAGGCTCTGACAAGCTTTTTGCAGGGCTTCGAGGAAGTTGCGACCGATGCCCATCACTTCGCCGACCGACTTCATCTGGAGGCCAAGCTTATGGTCTGCGCCGGGGAATTTGTTGAAGTTCCAGCGCGGAATCTTCACGATCACGTAGTCTAGGGTAGGCTCGAAGAAGGCCGAAGTTGTCTTAGTAATCTGGTTCTTGAGTTCGTCGAGGGTATAGCCGAGGGAAAGCTTTGCGGCGATCTTCGCGATCGGGTAGCCAGTTGCTTTTGAGGCAAGGGCGGAGGAGCGAGAAACACGGGGGTTGATCTCGATCACGATCAGCTCTTCGGTTTCGGGGTTCTGGCTGAACTGGATGTTGCAGCCACCGGCGAAGTTGCCCATGCCGCGCATCGCCAAGATGGCTTGGTTACGCATGTCTTGGTACGCCTTGTCTGAGAGCGTCATGGCTGGGGCTACCGTGATGGAGTCTCCGGTGTGGATGCCCATGGGGTCGAAGTTTTCGACCGCACAGATGATGACGACGTTGTCGGCCGAGTCGCGGAGGAGTTCGAGTTCGAATTCTTTCCACCCAAGAACGGCCTTATCGATCAGTACTTCGTGGGTTGGGCTAGCATCGAGACCACGGCGAAGCATGTCGGCGTAGTCTTCCTGCTTGAAGCAGAACCCACCACCGAAGCCGCCGAGGGTATAACTGGGGCGAATAACGAGCGGGAAACCGATCTCCTGCGCTGCTTCCATACCTTCAAGGAAGGAGTTGGCGATCATGGCGGGAGCACACTTCAGGCCTAGTTTTTCCATGTGTAGGCGGAAGAGTTCGCGGTTTTCGGCCAAGTCAATCGCTTCTAAATCTACGCCAATAAGGCGAAGGTTGTACTTTTCCCAAATGCCGAGTTCGCCGCACTCTATGGCGAGGTTGAGGGCGGTTTGGCCGCCCATAGTTGGCAGTACAGCATCGATTTGTGGTTGCTCCCGCAAGATTTGCTCTACAGATTCGGGGGTAAGGGGCAATAAGTAAACGTTCTCCGCCGTAGACGGATCGGTCATGATTGTTGCTGGGTTAGGGTTGATGATCGTGACCTCAATCCCTTCTTCGCGCAGACTATGGCTTGCTTGGGTTCCGGAATAATCAAATTCGCAAGCCTGACCAATAATGATCGGGCCGGAACCAATAATGAGGACTGATTTGATGGAAGTATCCTTTGGCATGCCTATGGGGGAGTAGAGGGTTAAAATTCGCGCAAAGATAACAGCTTACTAGCGATAAT
>CALEDI010000315.1 GCA_937949535.1 uncultured Lewinella sp.
GTCGAGCACGAAGTACTGCGAAGCACATTCTTTTTCGCTCACAGTACGAGGTACATATTTAGTCCTATACAAACCATCTTGCACCCTAGGAATTACGAGTTCTTTACGTGGCGAAAAAGTTCGCCTGTCGAGTTGGGCAGCAGAGTTCATCGGAGGTGTAAAATTACGGGCCTAGCTGTTTTCGTAAACTTATGTATATTCCGTAGATCTCTAGGCCGCGATGTCGAAGTCGCGTAGAGATCAGCCATCAACCCTAAAATGGGCTCCTGAAGAAACGTGAGGTTGGGGTGCCGGACGCTCAAAGGATCGACTAAAATGCCGTCTACGTCAGGCATTTCAGTCGAACGCTTCGAGGTCCTGAAGCGTACCCAGGACCTCGAAGCGTTTATTTCTGCCTCTGACGAAGTCGAGGTAGAAATAATCCTTTGAGCGTCCGGTGCTTATGGGCAAACCTCACGTTGAAGAAGTTAAACACCTCGCAAAGCGTCTACCAAGAAAGCTACTTCCGCTTCGGTATTAAACGAATGCAAGCACACCCGCAAGCGTTCCTGCCCTACAGCCACCGTCGGCGAGCGGATGCCTTTCACCAACAGCCCCGCTTTTCGGCAAGCGGCCTCTGCCGCCATTACTGCTTCGTTGCCGGGGAGGTGGATCACTTGGATCGGGCCTTCGTTGGGCGGCAAACGATCCCCTATTCCGGCCTCGATCATCCCTGCTCGGAACTGTCCAACAACCGCTTGCAACTGCGCGTAACGCGCAGCGTGCAAAGCCTCCATTTTGCGGTAGGCTGCTTCAATCCCTCGCCACTGCGCGGGCGCGGGGCCGGTAGTATAGATGAAGGGCCGGCAGGTATTGATGAGGTAGTCTTTCAAATCTGCAGAGCCCAGCACGGCTGCGCCGTGTGCCCCAAAAGCCTTGCCGTAGGTGATGATGGTTGCGAAGATTTCGGCCTCTAGGCCGAGGGCCGAGACCAGCCCCCTGCCCTGCTGGCCGTCTACTCCGCCGGAGTGGGCCTCGTCTACGATCAGGTGCGCGTTGTGCTGCTGGCAGAGTGCTGCCATTTCTCGCAAAGGGGCTACGTCTCCGTCCATGCTGAAACGGCCTTCGGTGAGGACGAAGAGCTGGCCCTCGCTTTTCATCTTCGAGCGCGCATTCCGTAGCGTTGCTTCTAGGTCGTTGTGCGGGAACCGCACCGCACGGGCGAAGCCCAGCCGGATGCCGTCTCGGCAACTGGCATGCATCAGCTCGTCGTACAAGATGGTGTCTCCGCGCTTCAAGACAGCGGAGAGCAGGCCGAGGTTGGCGGTATAGCCGGAGTTGAAGACCAAGGCGGCGGGCTGGCCATGAAAAGCAGCGATTTGCCGCTCCAAAGCTTGGTAAGCATCCGCATCTCCGGAGATGGAACGGGAGCCGGTTGCGCCAGACAACATGCCTTTAACCTCCCTTTGCACCTGCGCGCCGTCGCCCTCAACATGCGCCAACCCTAGGTAGTCGTTCGACCAAAAATCGACACCCGCTACCGTTCCGGCAAGCACCCGGTGGTTGCCTGCGGCGTGGATTTTAGCCAGTCTGTTGTTTAGAAAATTGGGCATGGGACAGGTTGCAGGTTGCAAGTTGCACGTTGCAAGTTGCAGGTTACAGGTTGCAAGTTGCAGGTTACAAGTTGCAGGTTACAAGTTGCAGGTTGCAGGTCACACATGTTACAAGGAACCTGCAACCTGCAACCTACCATTCCTCCATTTCGTGAAACAGCCCCCAAATTTGGTCTTCGCGTGGTACTTGCGCCGTTATTTTTACTTGCTCCTTCTTAACGGGGTGGAGGAACTCTAGTGAGCGGGCGTGTAGGTTGATGTTGGTGTCTTCGTTGCGGTCGCGCGAGCCATACTTTACATCGCCTCGGATGGGGGTTTTTAGCTGGTCGGCCAGTTGTACCCGAATTTGGTGAGGCCTGCCGGTATCCAGCTTGATGGAGAGCAGCACGTTGGTGCCGATGCGGCCCATCAGTTTGTAACTCAACTTGGCCAGTTTTGCGCCTTTGTGCCGGTTAGAATCGGCCTTGGGCACGATCTTGCTGCGGTTCTTATCGGTGTCTTTATATATGTAGCCTTTCAGTTTGCCCTCAATCGGGTTCGGCTGGTCAGTCACTACGGCCCAGTAGGTTTTCGTGACTTTACGGTCCTTGAAGAGCTCGTTCATACGGGTGAGTGCCTTGCTGGTTCGGGCGAATAAAATAACGCCGCTCACCGGCCGGTCGAGGCGGTGAATCTGGCCGAGGAAGACATCTCCCGGTTTGTTGTAGCGGTGTTTGATGTAGCTTTTCGCCCAGTCCATCACCGTATTATCGCCGGTTGCGTCGCCTTGGCTGAGTACGCCAGCAGGCTTATTGATGGCGATCAGGTGGTTGTCTTCAAATAAAACTTGAAAATTCATAGTTGCGGGATTGGCCGCAAAGATCGGTTATTCCGGCGGTATTACAACCGACGGCCAGGGAGGCCGTTTAGTCTCAAACGGCTTCCCTCTATGCAGCTCACTTTAGGTTTTTCCCCCTGCCCCAACGATACGTTCATTTTCGATGCCCTCGTGCATGGCCGAATTGATACCGAAGGCCTCACTTTCGATGTTCGCCTCGGCGATGTGGAAGAACTCAATCGGCTGGCGTTTGCGGGCGAGCTAGACGTGACAAAACTCAGCTACCACGCCTTTGGCTACCTCACCGAAACCTATGCGCTACTGAATGCGGGCAGTGCATTGGGCCGAGGCGTGGGGCCACTATTGGTTACCGCAGACAAAGCAATGGCAGACCGTTTTCTGGCGCGGCCGCAGGTGCAAGGGAAGGTTTTTGAAGACAATCCCCTCCGGCCCGCAGCCCCAGTCGCGATCCCCGGCAAGTACACCACCGCCAACTACCTGCTTGGTCTCGCCCAACCCCAACTAAGCAATAAGCAAGAAGTCCTCTTCTCCGACATCGAAAACCGGGTACTCTCCAACGAGTTTGCCGCCGGCCTGCTCATCCACGAGAACCGCTTCACCTACCACGAGCGCGGCCTCCACAAGCTGATGGATTTGGGCGAATACTGGGAGTCTACCACCGGCCATGCCATTCCGCTCGGCGGCATCGTCGTCAAAAGATCGCTCCCTTCGGAGGTCCAGCAACGGTTTGACCGCGTCTTGGCGCGTTCCGTCCGCTACGCCTTCGCCCACCCCTCCGCTTCGGCGGAGTACGTCGCCACCCACGCCCAAGAAATGGACGCCGAGGTGCGGCGCAAACACATCGCGCTCTACGTCAACAGTTATTCCCAAGACCTCGGCCCGGAGGGCCGGGCCGCCGTAGCGGGCTTCCTCGCGCAGGGGCGCGAGCGCGGCGTCATCCCCGCTGGCCGAGAGGATTATCTGGTCCCGGCGGGAGGGTGAGTGCGGAGTAGCACCAAACCGCTATACATTGACGCTGATTAAGTGGCCATTACGCTAAAACGCGTAGCGTTTTCACAAGTCCCTCCCCCGTGGGGAGGGATTTAGGGAGGGGGTTTTAGTCGATGTATAGCGGTTTGCAGTAGCACTTAACCCCAGCCCCTACCCCAATGGGGAGGGGAGACATCTTTGGTGTCCCAATATTTTGTGTCTTTTGTTTTTTTGTGCTTTATGTGGTGAAACGTGAGGTTGGGGTGCCGGACGCTCAAAGGATCGACTAAAATGCCGTCTACGCCAGGCATTTCAGCCGAACACTTCGAGGTCCTGAAGCGTACTCAGGACCTCGAAGCGTTTATTTCTACCTCTGACGAAGTCGAGGTAGAAATAATCCTTTGAGCGTCCGGCGCTTATGGGCAAACCTCACGCTGGTGAAGCCCCCCAACACTCAAGCTCCAAAAATCGCGTTCTGCGCATCTTCGTCCGTCATCAACCGGACTACTTCCTGCCCTTTTTTGTAAAACTGCTCGATTTGCGCACTCGGGATGAGCGTTCCTTTGCGGTAAAAGAGAAGGTAAAACCCAAGCCCTTCCATAGACCAGCCCTTATTGATCGTGAAGTAGTTCAGCACTTCATCGGTAAAATGATGACGGATATACTCTTCGTCTCCGCCCGTGAGTCGGTAATTGCCGGAGAACTTGGGATAGCGCACAAAGTCTATATCCGTAAAGCCCACCAGTTCGCCTAGTTTATGGACCAGTGTTTCGGGTTGCAGCCACAGCTCCGGCAGGCCGAGTTTCGCGCTCTGTAGGAAGAAAACCGTTTGGTGTACGCGGTTGTCTTTCGCCGAGCTGCCCCACATCTGGTAGCTGTAATCGAAAATAGCGATGTCAAAATCCATCAGGCCGTCTTGCTTGCGCATTATGCGCTCAAGCGATTTCTTTCTCCCCTGGCTAAAGAGTTTAAAGTCTTGCAGTTGGCTAGCGATGCCGTACTCATCCTCGGCGGCGAACTGGAAGCCAAGTTTCTGGGCCAGCGCAGCCATATTTCTTTCTCGGTAGGGGTGAACCATTGGGTAGTAGTTTGGTCTTTTAGAGACGCTTCAAGGTAGCCTTAATGGAGGAGGTAGGCAAGTTGTTTGTGAACTAGGCTCACTCAAATTCTTCCTGAAATACCAAGCCCCTCATTCGCTTCGCGAATGAGGGGCTTGGTATTTCAGGAAGAATTTGAGTGTAACCCTACTTTCCGCCGCCGTTGTTGAAGATGCCTTGCTCGCTAGCAGGAACCGCAGCGGGCTCAGCGGGCTTAGGCTTTACCATACCTTTGATGGTAAGCACGATGGGCTCTTGACCAACATTGGTTGTTAGGGTAACGCGCTT
Organism: uncultured Lewinella sp.; assembly: GCA_937949535.1. Taxonomy (GTDB): domain Bacteria; phylum Bacteroidota; class Bacteroidia; order Chitinophagales; family Saprospiraceae; genus Neolewinella. The sequence goes on from CALEDI010000315.1 coordinate 4,785, forward strand.
ACGGAACTGGCCGAGGCGGTGCGTGTCGTAACGAACCTTGATTTCGCTTTCTGCACCAGCGTCTACGGGAGCCTTGCTGTAGCTAGGTACCGTACAGCCGCAAGAGCCACGGGCGTTGGTGATCAAGAGCGCGGCGTTGCCGGTGTTCTTGAACTTGAAGATGCGGAAGGGGTCGGAGTCTTGCTCGATGTTACCGTAGTCGATTTCGAGGGTCTCGAAGGTCATCTGCGGGCCGTCAACGTCTACCGCTGGTGCTTCTTCTACCATTTCGGTAGCAACTTTGGTAGCAGGAGCAGGGGTTACTTGGGCTTGCATGGCTACGGTAAAGCCGCATGCGAGTACGAGGAGGAGGAAAATACGTTTCATGTGGGAATTATTATTTTGAGTTACAAATATAAAGACAAAACCGGAGGGGCCGGTTAAATGAGGTGTTAACGAAAGATTGTAGCAGGGCGAAAAGGCTTTTAGCCCAAATCTGTACTGCCACATCAATATTCCTTCGTTGTAACGAATTTGAGACGCAGAAAGGTTGGTGGAGGTACATTCATTCTTGTTAAGACAATGCAAAAGTTGGCTCTTTACTCTCCGCGCAAGAGTTTTTGGGCCTCCAGCTCTTCCAGTTCTTTGAGTTTGAGCGTCACCATCTCATCGGTAAGCTCGCCGTCGTCGGAAGATGCCAACCAGCCTTCTATCCAAGCGGCCAGTTCTTCTGGCTTGCGGGTTCCGATAAGGAGTTTGTCGCCGTCTTTCATCTCTAGCTGGAGGCCCATATTGCCTTGCATGTTAAAGGCCTTTCCGCGTGGGCCAACGCGGTAGCCCCAGCCGCCGTATTCCTTCAGGGGCGAATACTTGCGTACATGCGCCCGCTTGATTTCTGACTTGAAAATCCGGCGACGGCCGAAGGGCCAGAACTTCACCTCTAAGCCCTCGTCCGTTATGACTGTCCTCAACTCAATGGTAGCTAGTAGGATCATTGTAACGGCCATCACTAGCGGTATTGCTGCCGACGAGACGGGGTCTCCGCCCCCCGTCCAGGAGGTATAGCCAATGGTCACCGCGCCTAAAAACAACGCTAAATTCAGTAACCACAACCACCACTGGTTGAACTTTTGTGACTCTCGGTATTCCATTTTTGTTTGTTTGTAAGCTGAAATTTACGGTAAATTAGTTGATCTTGAAGGAACTGCTTGCAAACTAAAAGCGTTCCCTAACCCCATCGGGAGACACAACTAACATTGTTTGAGACCACAAACCGAGTACCATGCCAGCCTCATACAAAGCCATCTTGGAGGAAATAACCGCTGCATTTAAAGACGCCCCCTTCCCCGCCGACGGCTACGACATCTACGCCGCCCAAACTGACGACGACTACGGAGACCCGCGTTTCACGACCGAGCACTTACCCGGCCGAAAATGGTTTGAAGTCACCGACGCACAGCTAGACGATTGCTACGCCGCCCTGAGCTACCTGCGGCCCGATGGCTGGCGGCACTACCTGCCCGCCTGGATGGTGCGGGAAATAAAAAAACCGTACAGCGGCCAGGTTGATGTCCTGTTTAGCTTACGCAAGCCAGAAGGAGAAAATGACCACGTTCTGGAATCCAAGCATGACATCTTAAACGAAGACCAAGTAAAGGCTATCGTTTCCTACCTAGAATTCTACCGCCAGCGAGAACGAAACATTCATGCTACCCACGAGCACCATCGCTACGCGGCGATGAACATGACCTGGACGGAAGAAATCTTCCCGTGGCCGAGGCAGGAACGAGTAGATACAATTTTAGCTTACTGGAAAGAGAAGCTTTGAGGTGAACTCCCTTAGGGATGGGAAATAAATAAAGTTACAGTTCTTGGCCTGGCGATTTTGTTCCAGTTTTCTCCAAAAATTCTTTGCATAGCCTAAGCTACGGAAATAATTTTTGGAGAAAACTGGGGCAAAATAAGACGGCCAAGAACGTAAGTTTATTTGTTTCCCATCCCTTAGCCTAAGTCCGAAGTGATGAGCTTAAGGAACTCATTCCGCGTCCGTTCGGCCTTAAAGGCTCCGGTGAAAGCGGAGGTAGTGGTGGCCGAGGTTTGTTTTTGTACCCCACGCATCATCATGCACATATGCCGCGCTTCGATGACGACCGCAACACCGAGCGGGTTGAGGGTTTTATGGATGGCTTGTAGTACCTGATCGGTGAGCCGTTCCTGCACCTGAAAACGCCGGGCGAAGACATCAATCACGCGAGGGATTTTGCTTAGGCCAACGATGTAACCGTCGGGGATATAAGCAACGTGCGCCTTGCCGAAAAACGGCAAAAGGTGGTGTTCGCAGAGGCTGTAGACTTCGATGTCTTTCACGATGACCATTTCGGAATAGTCTTCGGCAAACATGGCGGAGCGGAGGATGGCCTCGGCGTCTTGGTCGTAGCCTTGGGTGAGAAACTGCATTGCTTTAGCAGCGCGTTCGGGGGTTTTCACCAAGCCTTCACGATCAGCGTCTTCCCCTACCCCACCGATGATGTCGGTGAAGTTGGCGGAGAGTTTTGCTGTAATTTTATCGTCGTAGTTAAGTTGCTGGCTAAAAGACATGACTTATTTTCTTCCGTTGGGACCGAAATACTCGGCGTAAATATTCTCGGTTTCGTGTAGGCGAATGGAGTAGAGCTTTGCCTTTCCGGCATTGTTTACCCGTTCTTCTATTTGCTTCCAGAACAGCACTAAAAGGTTCTCGGTTGTGGGTTGGATGTTTTTGGGTACCCAAGAGACGTCGAGGTTGAAGTTCTGGTGGTCTACCTGATCTACGATCTCCTCTTTCATGATGTTAGAGAGCAGTTTGGCGTCCATCACGAAACCCGTTACGGGGTCTGGTTGGCCAGCGACGGTTACGAAGAGTTCGTAGTTGTGCCCGTGCCAGTTTCGGTTGGAGCATTTACCAAAAACGGAACGGTTTTCCTCGTCGCTCCATTCAGCAACGTGCAGTTTGTGAGCGGCGTTAAAGGTTTCCCGGCGGGTTAGGTAGAGCATTGGCTTATTCAGTTTGGGGCGCAAAGATATGGTAACTGCGTGGTATTCTTGTTGGGAGGAGAGATGTCAGCTCCTATCGTCGCGCCATCTCTCCTCCCAACAAGAATACCACGCAGATTTGGATGAAAATAACGGCCTTAAACCCTTCTTTGCATCCTGCGTCCGCGCCTCATGATAAGTAGGCGCGGACGCAGGATGCAGGGAGAGGTTGTAGGACATCGTTGGTAAATAAATATGAGGATCAAACCAAATTGTCGTTCTTATTCGCTCAACGGTGGGCTAAAAACAACGAACATGAGTCATCCCGGAGTTTGACCAAGATTTCTAGTAGTCTGTCAAGTTTGATTCTGGCACAAATCGACAACCGGACGCCCGCAGGTCCAGTAAATCCTTGCGCTTCGCTTTAGGGTTCACTGGACGCTACGGGGTCCTGCTACGAAGGTGATAAGGACCCCGTAGCGTCCCTTGCCCCGAGCTGCGAAGCAAGCGAATAAGGGCAAGGGACCTGCGGGCGTCCGGCCTGGTAAACCTTGTTGGTACTGATTTCAAACTTTACAGACCACTAGCACTCATATGCCTGACCAAACCGCTATACATTGACGCTGATTAAGTGGCCCTTGCGCTAAAACGCGTAGCGTTTTCACAAGTCCCTCCCCCGTGGGGAGGGATTTAGGGAGGGGGTTTTAGGGTCGATGTGTAGCGGTTTGATGCCTGACATAAAAAAGCGATCAGCAAACAGTATTCAGGGTCGTTTTGCCTGAATGCTGCTTGCTGATCGCTAACAATCTTGTCAGATACTTCCAAACATCGTCATCTCAGTCAAAAACTTGGGACGACTTGTAGCTGCGCTTGGATGCCTTTGACGGTTTAGACGTTCATGCCTTTGTACACTTCGAGCACGCCGCGAACTGCGTCGGCCGAGTTGTTCATGTCGGCCATTTCCTCTTCGTTGAGGTTGAGTTCCAGAAGTTCGTTGATGCCTTCTTTGCCGAGTTTTACGGGCACGCCAAGGAAGATTCCTTCCTGGCCGTATTCGCCTTCGAGCAGGGCACAACACGGGAAGATGCGCTTCTCATCGCGGACGATGGCGGCTACCATTTGGGCCGCAGCCGCACCGGGTGCGTACCAAGCGGAAGTACCCATGAGCTTAACGAGTTCGCCGCCGCCCTTCTTGGTGCGTTCAACGATTGCGTCTAGTTCTTCCTTGCTGATGAGGTCGGTAACGGGGATGCCGGAAACGGTAGTGTAGCGAGGCAGCGGCACCATGGTATCGCCGTGGCCGCCGAGGAGCATCGCTTGGATGTCTTTGCCGGATACGTCGAGGGCCATACTCAGGAAAGCGCGGTAACGGGCGGTATCCAGGATGCCAGCCATACCGAAAACGCGGTTCTTAGGTAGGCCAGAGGCCTGGTAAGCAGCGTAGGTCATCACGTCGAGTGGGTTAGAGACCACGATGATGATGGGGTTCTTGCTGTGCTCCATGATGGAGCGGGTCACCATGGTAACGATCTTGGCGTTGGTACTAATCAGGTCGTCGCGGCTCATGCCTGGCTTACGGGGGATGCCGGCGGTGATGACTACGATGTCGGAGTCGGCCGTGTCGGCGTAGTCGTCCGTTCCTCGGAGTTGGGTGCTGAAATGATCGACGCTCGCTTGCTGGTAGCTGTCAAGGGCTTTGCCCTTGGCGAAATCGCCCTTGATGTCTAGGATGACAACTTCGCGAACGAGGTCTTTGTGGGCGAGGACGTTGGCTACGGTAGCTCCTACATTTCCGGCTCCGACTACGGTTACTTTACTCATGGATTAAAATATTTTTTAATTTATTGGTTGCAAATCATGGGGGTAACACCCTAAAATGGTGTTGGTTTAACAACGGACACCAAGAACCTGCGTTTTAAAAAGAGATGCAAAAGTAAGAAAATCAGTCGGACAGGCTCAAATGCCGCCTTCCAGACGCTTACCTCACTGGGGTTTTATTACTTTTGGCGTTTAAACTACAATCTGCTTCATGAAATCATTTCACTACATAGTTGTCATTCTTACATTGGCACTACTCTCTTCGGCAGCCCTTCAGGCACAACCCATTTCAAAAAATTGGTGCGGCTACTCCGGCAAATCAGAATGGCTTACTAAGTACCAAGCTGGTGAGTTTGAGGTAGTCGAAAAGTCTGACGACATTCTCTATGTGCCCCTTCGGATCATAATCGTTGGGCGGAACGATGGCTCTGGTTACATAGAGCCTAATAACCTCTTGGTTACGTTGGAGTTGTTGAACAGCGATTATGAGGAAATGAACATTGTGTTCTACATCAAAGAGTTCGACTACATCAACCGCACCAGTTACTACAGCTATACCAACAGCAACACCCCCGTTCAGATGATGAGCCTGAACAACAAGTCTGGGATGATCAATTCTTACTTTCTAGAAGGTACGGCTGGCAACTGCGGAGTTTACTACCCTGGGCCAGATGCCCTCGTCGTGACCAATGGTTGTACTGGGGCAAATGACCGTACCTGGAGCCACGAAATGGGGCACCTACTAACGCTTTCTCACACCTTTTACGGTTGGGAAAGTGTAGAAGAGATCAGCGAGATCGACCTCGACGAGGCAGCTCCCGCTACCGTGCTTTACCGCGGAGTAAACGTCCCTGTAGAGCGCGTTGATGGGAGCAACTGCGCAGACGCAGCCGACGGTTTTTGCGACACTGCCCCAGACTACTTGATGCAGCGCTGGGCCTGTAATAATAACGGGGAATACCGCGATAGCCTCCTCGATCCGGATTCTACCCGTTTCGCTGTACCGGCCTTCAACATCATGTCTTATGCTAGTGATGTTTGCGTGACGGGTTTCACGGACGACCAAAGAGGCGCCATGCAGACCAACCTTGCTGCCCGCCAAATAACGGACGCAACCGGCGTCGACCGCGTTGCCGCCAACGGCGAAGACATGAACCTGTTGCTGCCCGTAAACAATGCTACCTTAGAAGTCTCCGATTATGTAGAGCTTACTTGGAATTCGGTAGCCAACGCAGATTACTACATCGTCCAACTCAACACCAGCACCAATTTCAACGGTGCCGTTTTGCAGTCGTTCATTGCTAACGATACTACGGCCATCATTGATGAAGGCCTGAGCCCCAACACCCGTTATTACTGGCGCGTACGCCCCTTCAACCGCTACCAAACAGAGAGCGACTTCGGCGATCAAAAGTTCCGCTTCAAGAACGGTGAGTTCCCTACCGCTACAATTGATGCGGCGCTGAACGCCGCCATCACGATAGCTCCTAACCCCGTCTCCGGAGGCCAAGCATTACGTATTGACGGCCGAGACCTCGGCCAGTCGGGCAAGATGACCTACGAATTGGTCGATGCCGTAGGCCGGGTATTGCTTGCGCGTGAAAACCTAAGCGTCAGTGCTGCTGGCTTCAATGAGCGCATCGAGACCCAAGACTTACCAACAGGTGTTTACTTCCTACGCATTCGCCTCAACGAAAAGCTGGTGACTAAGCGCGTTGTGGTAAGGGAATAAAGGAGGAAGGGGTTAAAGGAGTAAAGGAGGAAGAGGTTAAAGGAGTAAAGGGGGGCTCCGGTAGGAATCAGGGTTCAGTTTTCAGGCTGCTGAATGTAACAGCGGTAGCCTGAATGCTGGACCCTGATTGCTGAATGCTGACTCCTTCTCCCTTACCTTCGCCCCCATGAAGTCACAAAAGGAAATCCTGACCAAACTCGGCATCTCAGCATTGAACCAGATGCAAACAGAGGCCCGCAAAGCTATTTTGCACGGAGACGAGGTAGTGCTGCTCTCCCCTACGGGCACGGGCAAGACGCTGGCGTTCCTGCTCCCGATCATGAACGAGTTGAAGCAATCCGTCGATACCGTACAAGCGCTCATACTGGTACCTAGCCGGGAGTTGGCCATCCAGATTGAGGCCGTGATGCGCTCGATGGGTAGTGGCTTTCGGGTAGACGCTGTCTACGGCGGCCGGCCGGGCTCTAAGGAGCGAGAGGATTTGAAAAACCCTCCGGCCATCCTCGTCGGAACTCCCGGCAGGGTGGCAGATCACCTGCGCAGAGAAGCTTTCTCGGTAAAAACCATCCGTAGCCTTGTGCTTGACGAGTTTGATAAATCCTTGGAGACCGGCTTCGAGAAGGAGATGAAGCAGATCGTGGCCGCGCTGCCCAACCTAAAGAAGAAAGTACTTACCTCGGCAACGAACGAAGTGGACATCCCCGACTTCCTCCAACTCAACGACCCCGTTACGGTGGATTACCTCGGTACGCGCAGCAGCCAGCTGCGGCTAGTAGATGTTCCCGCTCCGGAGAAAGATAAGCTCATCACACTGGAGAAAGTCCTTGGACAAACCGGCAGCGGCCGAGGGATCATCTTTTGCAACGTGAAGGGAACCTTGCGTTTTGTAGCGGACTTTTTAGATAGCCGAGGTATTGACTACGCCGTCTTCATGGGCGGTCTGGAACAGACCGAACGGGAGCGCGCACTGATTAAGTTCCGGAACGGAACCCACCGCCTGTTGCTCTCTACCGACCTCGCCGCCCGAGGCATCGACGTACCAGAGCTGGACTTCATCATCCACTTCCAACTACCATCCAAAGCGGCCGAGTTTACCCACCGCAACGGGCGTACCGCCCGTATGCACGCCAACGGTACGGCCTACCTCATGCACTGGGATGGTTACCCCCTACCCGACTACGTCACCGATGCCGAAGACATCGACCTAGACCCAGAGCCCGGCAACGTACAAAATAGTAAATGGGCAACCCTTTACGTATCCGCAGGCCGAAAAGACAAAGTTTCTAAGGGCGACATTGCGGGAATGTTCTTCAAGCTGGGTGGCCTGCAAAAAGGCGAGCTTGGCGTTATCGAGTTGTTAGCAGATTGCGCCTTTGTTGGCGTCCCCCGCGCAAAAACGGAAGGCTTGATTGCGTTGCTCAATAATGGGCGAGTCAAGAAGCGTAAGGTGCGTGTTTCGGAGCTTACCTAATGAGGCTGTTCGAGATCGTGTGCGTAGAGTAGAAGCCGTACCTTGCGGCCATGCAAAAAGCAAGACGCCTAAGGGTGGTCCATAAGGGCAAAGAACTAAGCTTCCTCGCCAATGCTTTAGGTGGGAGCCCGAAGGAGCCCAAGCTAAAGCCCGCCGACGAACTCCTCCTAAACTGGGCCGAAGCGCAAAGCCCTAAGCTTGAAAAGGAAAGCATCACGCTTTACCACGACCGCCAAGGAATTCTTTGCACCTGCGTGCGCGCCCACAAAAAACACTTCGTTAGCAACAATTTCCTGCACCAAAAACGGATGTCTGCCAACCTTGACCAGAATGGGATTGCGGAGGCTCCCAACATCGACGACGTGCTAGCACCCAGACAAAACGGCACCGAAATCAACCTCCTGCACGTCCCGAAATCCATCGAGCTTTTTGAGCTTTACCTCCGCCATGTGGCGCAGACCGCGACGGCAAAAACAAAGATCGCCTGCGCCTTCCAAACCCGCTATTTCACGCCCCGAATACTGGAAGTAGCCGCTAAATACGCCACTTCGGCAACCCAAAGCCGGGCCTACAAAAAGGCCCGATTGCTGATGCTTGAGGGCTTCCACAAAGCTGCCCCTCCAGAACCGCCTGTAGTTGAAACCAACTTTGAAGGCGCAGCATACCAGCAATACCCCGGCGTCTTTTCCGCAAACCACATCGACTACGCCACCCAGTTTTTGCTCAACGAATGGGCCACCAACGATGCCCTAGCCGAACTGCCCGCACCCAACCAAATCCTGGACCCCGGCTGCGGCAACGGCATCATCGGAGACTACCTCCTCGGCCGCTACCCCAACGCTCACCTGACGGCCTACGATGTGTCTCGCGTAGCCACCGCATCTACCAAAATGAACCTCGCCGCCCATGGCTACGCCGAGCGGGCCAAGGTGCTCTTAGCCGGTGCGCTGACCGAAATCACAACGCCCGAACACTTCGACCTCATCGTTACCAACCCACCTTTTCACGATGAGTTCCAGACGGACATCAGTGTCAGTACCGATCTATTTCTGGCTGCTTCAGATCGCCTCAACGCTGGTGGGCACCTGGTCGTTGTTGCCAATCGTCACCTCAACTACGCTACCCATTTGCGCCGCTATTTCGATGAGGTTTTGGTGGTCGCAGAGAACGAAAAATTTGTTATTTACCGGTGTTAAACAGTAGATTGGGGCATGAACCGACTTCTACTGCTCTTACTATTGTTTTCTGTTTCCGTTCTCTCTGCCCAGGATGAAGAAAAGGCTCCCCTCACGTTCAATGATTGGAAAATAAAGCCCATCCTCGGTTTTCAGGGATGGGCTACTTACACGTCTGGTGCGCAGGATTTCAACCTCGGCAGCGGGCAGTATGTAGACGTAGATAACCGGGCCAACTTCATGCTTCGGCGGTTGCGCTTTGGCTCAACGGCGCAGGTGGGCGATCGGTTGTTCTTCAAGTTTCTTGGCGCGGCAGATTTTGTCGGTTCAGACCAACGCTCAGCGACCATCGGGGGCGTAAACAACGGCGGTTTTCCGCAGGCGCAAATTTGGGATGTCTTCGCACAGTATAAAATCACGGCAAACAGCGAAGGGCTTTACGTAATTGGCGGTTACCTGCGCCCGCCGATTGGGCGGGAGAGCATGTCTGGCGCAATGGGCGTGAGTAGTATGGAAAAAGGCTTCAACCAGTGGTACGTCCGCCAGCATTTGGTAGGGACCGGACCGGGCGGCTCAGGCGGCGTTTATCTTGGCGGGCTTAGCTCGTTGGGCGAAAAACTCCACATTGATTACCGAGGTGGGGTTTTCAACCCGCAGAGCAACGCCATCAGCGTAGGCCCGCTGTATTCTCCCCTCTTTGCAGGCCGCGTCAACGTCATGTTCGGAGACCGAGAGAAAAGTACTTGGGCCTACGGCCTGCCTGCGGCTAACAGCTTTGGTAAGCGGACCACCTTGGCCCTCGCCCTAAACCTAGCCAGCGAAGGCCCGTCTTCCACAGCTACCGGCGGGGTTTCATTGCTCGGCTTAGACGGGCTGTTCAACATCGGCCACTTCCACGCCGAAGGCGAGTACCACCTCATGAACCGCAAAGCAGATGATGGCGACGTGGCCGACTTTAGCTCCGTCACCTACATGCTCCGAACGGGCTTCAATCTCGACGTAACGCCGCAGGGCCTAACCGACGGGCGACGCTACCTAGAACCCACCATCATGGTCTACGGGTTCAACGGCGCCCTCACGCTGGATGAATACAAAAACGTACTAGCCACCAACTACTTCGGCGGCCAAGAAACGATCGTTGATGCGGGCATCAATTACCACCTGCGGCCGGGCCGCGTACGCATCGGCCTACACTATGTCGCTTTCTCCGGAGACCGAGGCGAACTGCCCGAAGACGGTCGGTTGAGTTGGTACTGGGCACAGGCGGGTATTGGGGGCATTCAGCGAGGCAATTATGCGGGCTTTGAGGTGATTCTGAATTACTAGCGGGGTAGCCCACACACCAAAACCCAATCCTCTTGCATCTATTCTCTACCGGTACTTTTGTACGCTATGTAATTTCTTCCGGATCCAGCCTTAAACACCCAAAACACGCTTACTGTATACACATCGACCTACAGATGCCCTTCACGGTGAAAACGCGCGAGCCGCGCGGCGTGGCGTTGGAGTCTTTTGCGGAGATCAGCGTCTTCGTCCGCATCGCCCGGAGGGCAGATGCAACTTCTCAATAAAGATTTCCCGTTAGG
>CALEDI010000316.1 GCA_937949535.1 uncultured Lewinella sp.
GGCCAACAACCCGAATACATCTACTTCTGGGGCCACCGGCCCCTACCAGACCGCATCGGCCCCAGCTGCATGAGCCAGTGGTTCGCCTCCAGCTTCGAACACGACGGCAAATACTTCCACACCGCCGAACACTGGATGATGTACCACAAAGCACTGGTCGCCTACGACCGCGCCTCGGCCGAAGCCGTCCTCGCGAACCCCGACCCGCGCACCGCGAAGGCCATCGGCCGTAAGGTGACCAACTACGACGATAAGCTCTGGGCTATCCATAAATACCCCATCGTAGTGCAGGGCAACGTAATGAAGTTCGGTGCCAACCGCAAACTGAAAGATTACCTCCTCAACACCGGCGATGCCATCCTCGTAGAGGCCAGCCCCTACGATGACCAGTGGGGCATCGGGATGAACGCCGAAGAAGCCACCCGCCTCAACGACCCCGCCCAGTGGCGAGGGATGAACCTGCTCGGTTGGGCGTTGATGGAGGCGCGGGATCGGTTGCGGGGGTGATTCTTGCTGCGTATCGCCTGAATTTTGATCGTTTATTTAAAAATATGGCTAATTTGTAGATCGTAATCTACAAATTAGCCGTAATTTGTAGATCGTAATCTACAAATTAACCAAAATGATTAAAAGAAGCTTGAAAGCTAGGCTGTTGAAAGACCTTGGTAAAGGCAAGGCTATCATCGTTCTTGGCCCGAGGCAAGTAGGGAAAACAACCCTAGTGCGCTCCATTGCCGAGGAGGTTGCCCCCGGATTTCTTTACCTAAACGGAGACCTGTCAACGGTCCAGCAGCTACTTTCTGGCCGAAACCTACAGCAGTTGTCTTCTGTAATGGAAGGCAAGAAACTGGTCGTGATCGACGAAGCGCAAAGGGTCGAAGAAATTGGCCTTAAACTGAAAATACTCGTAGACAGCAAGCCCGAACTCCAGTTGCTCGTTACGGGCTCTTCATCTTTAGACCTGGCCTTTGGGCTCAACGAATCACTGACGGGGCGAAAGTTTGAACACTTCATGTACCCGATTTCTTATCAGGAGTTCTATGAAGAGGTTGGCCCGGTGGCCGCGCTGGAAAGCCTAGAAAGCCGCCTGCTTTTCGGTAGTTACCCCGAAGTAATCAACGAAGCGGGAGAAGAACGCCGATACCTAGATTTAATCGTAGACAGTTACTTGTACAAAGACCTACTTAATCAACCGGGGATACGGAGGGTTGATCTACTACAGAAAATCCTCCAAGCCTTGGCCTTTCAAGTGGGAAATGAGGTTTCGTACAACGAAGTCGCTAAAACGGTTGGGGCCGACCGGTCTACGGTAGAGCACTACATCGATTTGTTGGAGAAAGCCTTCGTGGTTTTTCGTTTGTCCAGTTTGAGCCGAAATATGCGTAGCGAGATCAAACGGGGGCGTAAGGTTTACTTCTGGGACAATGGTGTTCGTAATGCCTTAATCGCTAACTTTAGTCCGTTGTCTATACGCCAAGACAAAGGCGCACTCTGGGAAAATTTCTTGATTAGCGAACGCCAGAAAGTCAAACATTACCAAGGTCTGTATTCCAATGATTATTTCTGGCGCACCTACAAACAGCAAGAGATCGATTACCTAGAGGAATCTGACGGCATCATAAACGCTTACGAATTTAAATGGAACCCACGTAAGCGGGCAAAATTTCCAAAATCGTTCTTAGAGGCTTACCCCAATGCCCAGACGCAAACCATTAGCCAGCATAATTTTCTTCCCTTCGTATTAGGCAAGCCACTATAGCCAGACACGATCCCTGGGCGACGCTAGCCAAAGAACAATCCGAGCGATACGCCCCCAGCCATCGGACATAACCAAAACATAATATTGCCAACCAAGAACCAACCCTCCACATTTTTTATCTTTGCGTGAATATTGAACCCCTTCCCCAAAGAAAACATGGATCAACAACGCGCAATACTTCTTCTGGCCGACGGCACCACCTACGAGGGTAAAGCCGCTGGCAAAATCGGTACTACCACCGGTGAAATCTGCTTCAATACCGGCATGACCGGCTACCAGGAAGTATTTACGGATCCTTCCTACTACGGCCAGTTGCTAGTAACCACCAACGCCCACATCGGCAACTACGGCACGATGAAGGCCGACGAAGAATCTGATTCGGTGAAGATTGCCGGATTGATCTGTAAGAACTTCACCATACCCTATAGCCGGCACATCGGCGAGGCTTCCATTCAGGATTACCTAGAGGGCGAAGGCTTGGTGGGTATTAGCGATGTAGATACCCGAGCGTTGGTGCGCCACATCCGCTCCAAAGGAGCGATGAATGGCATCATCTCTAGCGAGACCTTCGACCTGAAGGCGCTAAAGAAACAACTAGACAAAGCGCCGAACATGGACGGCCTAGAACTCTCTAGCCACGTCACCACCAAAGAAGCTTACACCCTCGGCGAGGCATCGGCGAAGCACAAAGTAGCGGTCTTGGACTTGGGCACGAAGCAGAACATCCTGCGCAACTTCATCCGCCGTGATTGTTTCGTGAAGGTATTCCCGGCCAAGGCGAGCATTAAAGAAATCATGGGTTTCGAGCCCGACGGGCTCTTCATCTCCAACGGCCCCGGAGACCCCGGCGCGATGGATTATGCCGTAGATACCGCCAAGGAAATGCTGAAACAGGAAAAGCCGATGTTCGGCATTTGCCTCGGTCACCAGATCTTGGCGCGCGCCGTAGACATCCCGACCTATAAAATGCACCACGGCCACCGGGGCATCAACCACCCGGTGAAAAACCTGGTTACCGGCAAATCGGAAATAACCAGCCAGAACCACGGCTTCGGCGTTAGCCCCGACGCGATTGCGGCGGCAACCGACCGCGTAGAAGTAACCCACCGCAACCTCAACGACGACACCATTGAGGGCATCCGCATTGTAGGCAAACCGGCCTTTAGCGTGCAGTACCACCCCGAGGCCAGCCCCGGACCCCACGATGCAGACTACCTCTTCGATCAGTTCGTAGACCTAATAGAAGAAAAAAAGAAATAACACTTAGGGCGCGGCCGCAGGTGCAGAGAAACGGTAAGGAGAACGCTCCTTTCGGACCTCAACCTCCCCTAAAACCTCCCCTGCACCCGCGCCCGCGCCCCCTTTATACCACGCCTACCGCGTTAGAGTCGCGTAGCGACATTCCCCTCAGATGACCTCGGACGCAGTCCGGGGGCTAAAAAAAAACCAGAATACATGAGTAGCATCCTAGACGTAAGAGCCCGCCAAATCCTAGACAGCCGAGGCAACCCAACCGTAGAAGTAGAAGTACTCACCAGCGACGGCGCAATAGGCCGCGCAGCAGTACCCTCCGGCGCCAGCACCGGCAAGTACGAAGCCGTAGAACTCCGCGACGGAGACAAGGACGTTTACGTAGGCAAAGGCGTACTGAAAGCCGTAGCCAACGTAGAAGAAAAAATCGCCGAAGAACTCCTCGGCGTAGACGTAACCGACCAGCGCTACATCGACGAAATGATGATCGAGCTAGACGGTACGCCCAACAAAAGCAAGCTCGGTGCCAACGCCATCCTCGGCGTATCCCTGGCCTGCGCCAAGGCCGCTGCTCTAGAGCAGAACATGCCCCTCTTCCGCTACGTAGGCGGCACGAACGCCCACACGATGCCCGTCCCGATGATGAACATCCTCAACGGAGGCTCCCACGCCGACAACAGCATCGACTTTCAGGAGTTCATGATCATCCCACTCGGCGCAGACACCTTCTCCGAGTCCCTACGCATGGGCGTAGAAACCTTCCACGCGCTCAAGAAAGTGCTCAAAAGCAAAGGCTACTCCACCAACGTAGGCGATGAAGGCGGCTTCGCCCCCAACATCAAATCCAACGACGAAGCCATCGAGATCGTCCTCGAATCCATCGAGAAAGCAGGCTATAAGCCCGGAGACGACATGATGATCGCGATGGACGCCGCTGCTTCCGAATTCTTCGACAGCAAAGAAGGCGTTTACCACTTCCATAAATCCGACGGCCGCAAGATCGAGTCTGCCGCCATGGTCGATTACTGGAAGCAGTGGGTAGACAAGTACCCGATCTTCTCCATCGAAGACGGCCTTGACGAAGACGACTGGAAAGGCTGGGCCGCCCTGAACCAAAGCTTCGGTGACCGATGCCAACTGGTAGGCGACGACCTCTTCGTGACCAACACCGAGCGCCTCAGCCGAGGCATTCAGGAAGGCAGCGCCAACTCCATCCTCGTGAAGGTGAACCAGATCGGTACCCTGACCGAAACGATCAATACCGTCACCATGGCCCACCGCGCTGGCTACACCAGCGTAATGAGCCACCGCTCCGGCGAAACGGAAGACGTCACGATCGCCGACCTCGCCGTGGCCCTCAACTGCGGCCAGATCAAGACCGGCTCCGCCAGCCGCTCAGACAGAATAGCGAAGTACAACCAACTGATCCGCATCGAGGAAGAACTGGGCAGCACGGCCTACTTCCCCGGCCGCGACCTATTGAAGAAGATCGGGCGGTAAAGCAAAACCGTGACCTACATAATTGCCTTTATCGGCGCCTTTTTGGCTGGCGGAATCAATACCCTCTCCGGCAACGGATCGGCGATTACGCTTACCATCTTGATGGAGCTGCTCGGCTTACCGGCCGACGTAGCCAACGGCACCAACCGCGTTGGCGTACTGGCCAACAGCGTTGGGGCGGGCTATGCCTTCAACAAAGCAGGCCGCTTTGAGCAAAGCCCCGAGATGAACCGGCAGATGTGGCGCATCGTGGTGGTTACGACCCTCGGGGCCGTAGTGGGCATTTACCTGAGCCTGATTATTTCCAACGCGGCCTTCAAGCAGGTTTTTCGTTACCTGTTGGTCGTGATGTTGTTGGTGATCCTCGTCAAGCCCAAGCGCTGGCTGGTGGTTCCCGACGATCAGCAGTCCTTGTCTGTTTGGCTAACGATTCCCTTGTTTTTCGCCCTTGGCGTCTACGGCGGCTTCATCCAGATGGGGATGGGGATTTTCTTTTTGGCGGTGATGGTGTTGGCTGCGCACTACGAGATCATCCAGGCCAACGTCGTTAAGGTACTCGTCATTATCGCTTATACCTTAATTGCGGTCGGCATTTTCGCTTGGCGAGACTTGATTGATTGGCGCTTCGGCCTCCTCATGGCGGCGGGGCAGCTTTTGGGCGGGTACTTTACGGCGCGGTTCGCGGCCGAACACCCCAAGGCGGGGCTCTATGCTTATCGGCTGCTGGTGGTCGTAATTATTGGGGCTATCCTTAAGGCGTTTCTTTAGCTTCCAGCAGGTCTGCAAAGTCAATATATTCCAAGGCTTTTTCGTGGGTGGCTTCCAGCTTTACGGGTACTACAACGCCAGCGTCGTAGGCTTCCTTCCAGCGCAGGGCGCAGAGGCACCAACCATCGCCGGGTTTCAGGCCAGGAAACTGGTGTTCAGGCCGGGGCGTGGAGAGGTCGTTGCCTCGGCTTTTGGTGAACGCCAGAAATTCTTCCGTCATGATGGCGCAGACTACGTGGCGGCCGCTGTCGGTTGGGCCGGTGTTGCAGACACCGTCGCGGAAGTAACCGGTCATGGGGTCGGTGCAGCAGCCGATGAGAGGTTTGCCTAGTACGTTGTTGGGCATGGGGTATTTGTTTTTCTGATTAACCCCTCGTTCGATGCGCTTGTTTTCCGACTTGGGCTATTTGATTACCTGACTTCTTTAAGCGCGGCAGCCAAATATTGAATTCTCAATTTTAAATTCCTAAGCGCGGCAAACGGTACTTGCGGCAGCCAAATGTTAAATTCTCAATATTGAATTCTCAATTTTAAATTCCTAAGCGCGGCGAACGGTACTTGCGGCAGCCAAATTTTAAATTCTCAATGTTGAATTCTCAATTTTAAATTCCTAAGCGCCGCGAACGGTACTTGCGGCAGCCAAATTTTAAATTCTCAATGTTGAATTCTCAATTTTAAATTCCTAAGTGCGGCAAACGGTACTTGCTGTGAGCTCTCTCGCTCCTCTTCCTCCTTCCGCGCAACTCAAAAGCCCAGCAAAGCGTTTCCCCGGTATGGAATCCAAAAGACAACGGCAGGTAGCCGAACAGATTAAGCGCAATTTCAGCATCGTATTACAGCAGGAGGGCTCCTACATTTATGGCCCTGAGCCCCTCGTGACGGTCACGGAGGTCCATCCTACGCCAGACCTCAGCCAGTGCAAAATCTACGTATCGATCTGGAATACGGACAACAAACAGGCCGTCATCATGCAGATGAACGAAGACCACCAACGCCTCAAAAACTCGTTGGCCCAGCGCATCCGCAAACACATCCGCCGCATCCCCGCCATATCGTTCTACATCGATGAAACCCTCGATGAGATGAACCGCGTAGAAGACCTCTTCGATCGGCTAGAGGATGAAGGACAACTGCCTAAAGAGTAGACCACCTCAGTAAACCTAGCCCGCCATGTTGAGCAAACGCAACCTGAAAAACGTAATAAAATGGCCCATCGCTATCGTAGCCTTGATGTGGGTAGTTTTCATCATTGATACCTACCTGACCGGCGGCAAGCTTAGCTTCTGGTACGGCCTGCGCCCCAACGAGATTGTAGGGCTAAAAGGAATACTCTTCTTCCCGTTCTTACACGGAGGCTGGGGGCATTTGCTTGCCAACTCCGTTCCATTCCTCTCGCTCAGCGCGATGCTTATTTTCTTCTACCCACGCCTCTGGCCGCGCATCCTGCTTACGCTCTGGTTGGGGTCCGGCGCGCTACTCTGGCTAACAGGCGGCCTGCTCAACAACCTGATCGACTTCAGCACCGTCACGGAAGTTCACATTGGAGCCAGCGGGCTCATCTACGCCCTGGCTAGTTTTTTGGCCTTTAGCGGCATCTTCCGGCGAGACTTCCGCGCCATCGTGGTAGCGCTGATCGTACTTTTCTACTACGGCGGCATGGCCGCTGGCGTCTTGCCGGGGCAAGAGGGCATAAGCTGGGAAGGCCACCTCACCGGCTTCCTATTCGGAGCCTTCGGCGGCTGGCTCTTCCGCAACAACCTCGAAGAGCACGAAATAGAAAAACGCAACGAAGACCTCGCCCGCCGCAAGCCACGAGACAAAGAACACTTCCTCTCCGCAGACGCCTTCTCCAAAACCAAACAAGAACGCGCCGAAGAGGCCGAACGGCTGGAACAAGAAGCGTTCTGGAAGCGAATGGAGAAGATTAAGGAAGAGGACCGGTTGCGGAGGTAACGCGCCTACCCACTAACCAAATATCCACCATCAGCAGCATACATCCCTCCAGTAGAATAGCTCGCCGCATCCGAGGCCAAGTAAACCGCTAGGCCCACCATCTCTTCTGGCTGCGCCATCCGGCCAACCGGCAATTGCCCTACGAAGTGATCCAATATTTGCTCGTTCTGCCACAGGGCAGCGCTGAACTTAGTCTGGATGAGACCAGGGCAAATCGCGTTGGAACGAATCTTCTCCGCCCCCCATTCGCGCGCCTGGCTCTGGGTCAGCATAATCAGCGCAGCCTTACTTACGGAGTAGACGCTCATCATCGGCGAAGGCTTCACACCCTCTACCGATGCGATGTTGATGACCGAGCCGTGGCCTCGCGCAGACATTGAGGGCTTGCAGAGATTGGCCAACAGCATACAGGCCTTTACGTTTACGTTCATCACCTTATCGAAGACCTCGCCCGTCATTTGGTCTAACGGACCAAAGACCGGGTTCGTTGCGGCGTTGTTGACCAGGATGTCGATGCCGCCGTAGACTTCAACTGTACGATCAACTAAGTTTT
Source organism: uncultured Lewinella sp. (assembly GCA_937949535.1). Classification (GTDB taxonomy): domain Bacteria; phylum Bacteroidota; class Bacteroidia; order Chitinophagales; family Saprospiraceae; genus Neolewinella. Next base: position 7,785 of record CALEDI010000316.1, read on the forward strand.
TGAGTTGCGCCTCATCACCTACGTGGCAAGCGATGCCGGTCGCCTCCAGCCCTAAGGCCTTGAACTCCGCCGCTACCGCATCAACGGCTTCTTGTTTGCGGCTACTGACGACAACCGAAGCACCTTGCTCTGCCAGCCCGAGGGCGATGGCCTTACCAATTCCTTTGCTCGCGCCGGAGACGATGGCTACGCGGCCCTTCAAACTAAAACGATCTTTTCCTACAGGCATAATTTTATTGCTTTGGGCCCAAGTTAACACTACTTCCCTTTGCTGCTCGGGCCAAAGGCAAATTTTAAAGGGCCCTCCCCCGAGGGCAAGCCCCCAAGACGATCAATAAAGCTACTTGTTCACAAATCGGGCGTGTTATTTCAATCTTTAACACTTGCTTGTTAACTGCCTGACCTTAACGAATAAACCGCACAACCATTTCAATAGATTCCGATTCTATACAGCACAAGTGGCGCTCGCCGTCACGAAGCTCTGTCCTTGTTTATAGGTTGCGGCTTGTCTGCACAGAGTAGTTTTCTAACCTCTCGGAATTGCGCTAACCTTAACCCCGCATTCCGCCCAAAAAACCAGTGTTATGTTTAAACTATCCAACGGATGGCTAGCCCTCCTCATGCTCGCAGTTCTCGGTTTCACCGCATGTGAAGACGATGATGGTACGGACCCAGTTCTTGTAAGCATCACCGAAACTGCCGTCGCAGATGGCCGCTTCACCACCTTAGTCTCTGCCCTTCAGCGTACCGGCCTCGACGACGTACTCAGTGGCGCAGGCGACTTCACCGTATTCGCTCCTACCGACGATGCTTTCGCCGCTTCCGGCATCGACCTAGTCAATGTCTCCGACACAGACCTCACCAACCTACTCCGCTACCACGTGCTGGGCGCTACCGTAGCCTCTACCGACCTCGGCGAAGGCGACAACTTCGCCTCTACTCTCGGCAATTATGGCCCTAATGGCTCCGCACTAACCGTACTCGTCAATAGAAGTGGTGCTGCCGTAAAAGTCAACGACGCCGCCGATGTGGTAGTCGCCGACGTAAACGCTACCAATGGCGTCATCCACGCTATCGACCAAGTGCTTGCGCCGCAGACCATCGTAGATTTCACCGTCAAAGCGGCTGGCACGTCTGAGCTTGAAGGCGCAGTCATTGCCGGTGGTTTGGTAGACGCACTTAGCGGCACCGACCCCCTAACGGTATTTGCGCCCGTCAACTCCGCCTTCGAGGCCATCAGCTCTACCGTAGCAGGCCTGACCACCGAGCAGTTGGTTGAAGTGCTCACCTACCACGTAGTGAGCGGCAACGTCCGCAGTGATGCGCTCAGTGCTACCACGGTACCAACCCTGAACACAACCAACTCGGTTGATATCCGCCAAGACGGCGCTACTTTCTACGTCCAAAACGGAGATAATCGTACCGATTTTGTCATCACCGACATCCAGGGTACCAACGGTGTCATCCACCTCATCGATGCCGTGCTTATTCCTTCGGACCTCTAAAAAAAGGCCGAAAGAGCACTGTTTTTAACGGCCTTTGCATCCTGCGTTTGCGCCACCTAAACCCATTTCAATCTAAAGCGTTATCTTTGCATCACAAGGCCGTTAAAAGCACCCGGAGGGAATCGTTCAGATTCCCTCTTTTTTGTGTCTGCTAGTCAAGTGTTTTTTTTGGCGCGGCCGCAGGATGCAAAGAACGGTTTAATACAATGTCTCCGATGGAAGAACACATCACCTCAATGCTGGAAGAAATGTTCGCTACAAGCGAAGACTTCACCGACTGCTACGTAGTGGACGTAACCCAAGCGAACGTAAAACTGGAAATCTTCGTCGACGCAGACTCCAGCATGACCTTCCGCAAGTGCCAACAGATCAGCCGCTTCGTAGAAGCTTACCTCGACGAAGAGCAGCCGCTGGGCGAAAAATACACCCTCAACGTCAGCAGCCCCGGCGTGAGCCGGCCGCTCAAATTTCAGCGCCAGTACGTGAAAAACATCGGCCGCAGCCTCAAGGTGAAAACCAATGAAGGTGAAGACCACGAAGGTCAAATGATCGCCGCCGACGACGAAAAAATAACCCTCGAAGCCAAAGTGCGCATCAAGGAAGGCAAACGCAAAAAAACGGTCGTACAACAAACCGAAATTGCCTACGCCGATATCAAAAAAGCAAAAGTAAAAATCAGTTTCTAGCCATGAATCTAGTTGAAATATTCAAGGATTTCAGTTCCGGTAAATCAATCGATAGCCCCACCATGGTGCGGGTCCTCGAAGACGTTTTCCGGACGCTGATCAAGAAGAAGTTCACCACCGACGAGAACTTCAACATCATCGTGAACGCTAACCGAGGCGACCTCGAACTCTGGCGCGTACGCGAAATCGTACCAGACGGCGAAGTCACCGATGAGCTGTCCGAAATCTCCTACTCCGAGGCCTTGGCCGTTGACGACGACTACGAAGTCGGTGAAGAATGCTACCAGCAGCTCTTCCTCGAAGACTTCGGCCGCCGCTCCATCATGGCTGCCCGCCAGACCCTGATCAGCCGCATCATGGACCTGGAGAAAGACGAGCTCTACAAGCAGTACACCGAGCGCGAAGGCGACCTCGTACTCTGCGAAGTGCAGCAAATCTTGAAGCGTGAGATCCTCGTCATCGACGATTCCAACGGCCGCGAACTAGTGCTGCCCCGCGTGGAAACCATCCGAGGAGATTACTTCCGGAAGGGAGACATGGTTCGGGGAATCATCAAGGAAGTTGAGATGCGCAACAACAACAACCCCGTTGTCATCGTGTCTCGTACCGATGAGCGCTTCCTTGCGAAGCTCATGGAGCAGGAAGTACCTGAAATTGAGGACGGCCTGATTACCATCAAGGGCATCGTCCGCATCCCCGGCGAGCGCGCGAAGGTCTCCGTGGAGAGCTACGACGATCGTATTGACCCCGTAGGTGCGTGTGTAGGAATGAAAGGTTCGCGCATCCACGGCATCGTCCGGGAGCTGAACCAAGAGAACATCGACGTGATACCGTACACCAACAATACGAGCCTTTACATTCAGCGTAGCCTGACGCCGGCCCGCGTTTCCCAGATCGACCTAGACATGGAAGGCCGCCGCGCCAAGGTGTACTTAGAGCCCGATCAGGTGAGCCTCGCCATCGGTAAAGGCGGTACGAACATCAAGCTCGCCAGCCGACTGGTTGAGTTCGAGATCGATGTATACCGCAACAACGAAGTTGAAATCGATGATGTAGACCTTGAGGAATTCAAGGACGAAATCGAAATGTGGGTGCTCGAATCCTTCAAGTCTATCGGTTGTGATACCGCCCGTTCTGTGCTCGAACTGAGCGTAGAAGAGTTGGTGCGCCGTACGGACCTTGAGGAAGAAACCGTTCGTAACGTAGTAGGCGTACTCGCTGCTGAGTTTGACGACGTGGAGGGCGCAGCTGCCCAGAACGACGAAGCCGCTCCGGCGGCGGAAGCGCCTGCCGCAGCGAAAGCCTCCGCCGCAGCTCCCGCACCAGAGAGCCCCGCTGAAGAGGTTACTGAAGCAGCTCCTGCGGCTGTTGAAGAAACTCCCGAACCGGCCGCAGAGACGGAAAGCCCTGCCGAAGAAGCCGCCGCAGAGGCCGCAGCTCCGGAGGAAGAGTAATCGCGGCCTCCCCGCTCTTTGCGAGCGTTGGAGCTAAAAACGTATCTAAAAAAATAATCCTGACCCACTGAAAGCTGGGTCAGGGTTGTTTTTTTAGCCCAACTCTGGGAAGACAAGTAGCCCCCAATGCAACTAACGGAGCAAGCCCCAACGTTCGCCCCAAGAGCAGGGATCAAACAATCCTCACTAACAGCTTGTTAACTTAAGTGAACGATGATATTTCATGCTGTATGTTATGTAGCAGGATTTATCTTATCTTTGCATCGCTCTCGGAAATTGTTCTGAGAGTCCTTCCCCTCAACGCGGTGTTGAATATGGGGAAAAACCACGGCTATTTAGGGTTTTTCTAAATCGCCCCGCGGCAGCACTCCGCGGTTAAATATTGGCGTGCTTAAAAGATCGAATGAGTAAACGACTAATTAAAGTAGCGAACGAACTTAACGTGGCCACCTCGACAATCGTCGAGCACCTGTCCAGTAAGGGTTTTGAGGTGGAGAACAGGCCCACCGCCAAGTTGACCCCTGATATGGTTACTGTGGTGCGGGAAGCGTTTGCCAAAGCGTTGCAGGACAAGAAGAAAGCGGACGAGATGGAGTTCAATACTCGCCCAACGGCGGTACCCCCACCGCCTCCGCCGCCACCAACCCCCGGTCGTTCTTTGCCCCCTCCTCCCCCAGTGGTTGGTGCGGTACCTCCCCCTCCTGCGGTAACGCCTCCGCCGCCTGTAGCTGTTGCTCCGCCAGTGGTGCCAACACCCGAGACGCCGCCTGCGCCTGCGCCCGACCCGGCGCCAGCTCCGGCTGCGAAGGCCGAGCCTGCGCCCAAACCGGCCGCTAAAACGGAACCTGCACCTGCGCCCGCGCCCAAACCGGAACCTACGCCAGCAGTAGTTCCCGAAACGCCCCCAGCAAAGCCAACTCCTGCTGCTGAGGCGCCATCTACTGGTCGTAAAGCACCTGGTCTTAAGGTCCTCGGCACCATTGATCTCGATGCCGCCAAGCGCGCCGCCAAGCCATCCAAAAAGAAAAAGCCAGCCCCAAAGCCGGCAGCGAAGCCCGCTCCGGCTCCCGCTCCGGCCGCTAAGAAGGCCGAAGAGGCAAAGCCAGCTACCGCAACTCCAACTCCGCCACCAGCGGAAGCAACGGGTTCCGCAGCTTCGGATACTGCCAAGCCTGCTGCGCCCGCAGGCCCAGAAATGATCTCTAACCGCCCCAAGGTCTTGCGCGCCGACGCCCCCAACCTGCGTGGCCTCAAGGTGATGGGCAAAATTGAGATCAAAAAGCCCGCAAAGAAAGAAGACGGCGAGCGCCGTAAGCGCAAGCGTAAAAAAATAACCACTACCCCAGGTACTGGTGGCGGCAGCAGCAGCGGCGGTAACCGCACTGGCGGCGGCGGCCGAGGCCGTGCGGGTTCAGGTGGTGGTGGCCGAGGCCGCACCGGTGGTGCGCGCAACGAGCCCCGCGAAGTTTCCGCCAAGGAAATTGAAGACAAGATCAAAGCCACCATGGCCCGCCTACAAGGCGGCGGCGGCAAGAAAAAACGTCAACGTCAACGCCGAGACAATCGCGAGCGTATCCGTGAACGCCAAGAAGCCATCGAGGCCGAACGCACCACTGATAAGCTCCAGGTAACCGAGTTCGTCACAGCCCAAGAACTGGCGAATATGATGGACGTAGGTGTTGGAGACGTGATCATGGCCTGTATGAACGCCGGCGTGATCGTATCCATCAACCAGCGCCTCGACGCGGAAATCATCGAACTCGTCGCCGAAGAATTTGAGCACGAGGTTGAGTTCATCTCTGCCGAAGAAGACGTTGAAGAGGAAGACGAGTGGGTAGACGCTCCGGAAGACCTTCTGGAACGTCCTCCAATTGTTACCGTAATGGGCCACGTAGACCACGGTAAAACTTCCTTGCTCGATTACATTCGCAACGCTACCGTAACCGAAGGCGAAGCAGGTGGCATCACGCAGCACATCGGTGCTTACGAGGTGAAAACCGAGAACGACAAACGCATCACCTTCCTGGATACACCGGGCCACGAAGCCTTTACGGCGATGCGTGCGCGGGGTGCGAAGGTGACCGATATTGCGGTAATCATCATCGCGGCAGACGACGACATCATGCCGCAGACGAAGGAAGCCATCAGCCACGCTGAGGCCGCCAACGTACCGATGATCTTCGCGATCAATAAGATCGACAAAGCAGGCGCAAACCCCGACCGCATCAAAGGTGAGTTGGCCTCCATGGGCTACCCCATCGAAGAATACGGCGGTAAGTACCAGAGCCAAGATATTTCCGCGCTGAAAGGCATCGGCATCTCCGAACTCATGGAGAAGATCGAACTCGAAGCCGAAGTATTGGAACTGAAAGCCAACCCCGACCGCCCCGCAGGCGCTACCATCGTGGAAGCATCTCTGGAGCACGGCCGTGGGTACGTAACCAAAATCATCGTTAACCACGGTACGCTCCGCATTCAGGACATCATTGTGGCCGGTGAGCACAGCGGCCGCGTGAAGGCGATGTTCAACGAGCGCAACCAGCGCGTGAAGGAAGTGAAGCCCGGTAGCCCAACGCTACTCTTGGGCCTCAACGGCGCACCGCAGGCCGGTGAAATGCTCAAAGTGATGCCGAGCGAACAGGAAGCCCGCCAACTGGCTGGCCGCCGCGCTCAGATATCTCGTGAGCAGGCCGACCGCGCCAGCAAGCGTATCTCTCTCGAAGAAATCGGGCGCCGATTGGCACTCGGAAACTTCAAAGAGCTTAACCTCATCGTGAAGGGTGACGTAGATGGCTCCGTAGAAGCTCTTTCCGACTCGCTGATCAAACTGAGCCAAGAAACCGTACAGGTGAACGTGATCCATAAGGCTGTAGGCCAGATCATCGACTCTGATATCCTCCTCGCAACGGCATCCGACGCGATCATTGTTGGCTTCCAGGTTCGCCCAAGTGGCTCGGCCCGTAAACTGGCCGAACGCGAAGGCGTAGAGATCAAAACCTACTCGATTATCTACCAAGCCATCGACGAAATTCGGGACGCTATCGAAGGCATGCTAGAACCTACCAAGGAAGAACGCAATGTTTGCCAAGTGGAAGTTCGGGAAACCTTCAAGATATCCAAGATCGGTACCATTGCCGGTTGTTACGTGGAGGAAGGCAAGATTACGCGCAACACGCTCATCCGCATCATCCGCGACGGTATTGTTGTCTTCCCGCTCAAGGAAGGCGCAGTTGGCGAACTCGCCAGCCTCAAACGCTTCAAAGACGACGTCAAAGACGTCCGGGCCGGTATGGAGTGTGGTCTCAATATCAAGAACTTCAACGACATCAAAACTGGTGACATCATTGAAGGCTACGAGATCATCGAGATCGCTCAGAAGATGAAGTGATCGTAGAGTTCACTGAGACAATAACATGAGTCATCCCTAATTTTTGATTAAGATGACCATGTTTGGCAGTATTCGACAAGATTTTTAGCGATCAGCGGACAGCATTCGGGCAAAACGGCTCTGAATGCTGCCCGTTGATCGCTTTTTTGTGCCAGCTATATCGGAGACCAAACCGCTATACATCGACTAAAACCCCCTCCCTAAATCCCTCCCCACGGGGGAGGGACTTGTGAAAACGCTATGCGTTTTAGCGTAATGGCCACTTAATCAGCGTCAATGTATAGCGGTTTGATCGGAGACATAGGAGAAAGTTCTAGTGAGCCAGCCAGCCAGTAAGTTTCGTTGCTCATAACTTGATCTTTTGCCCGCTAGAGATACGGTTCAAACTCTGGGATGATTCATGTTTGTTTTTTGGGGAAGCTAATGGCAAGCATACGCGCGCGCCTAAAAATCATAACACCGAACAGCCCCACCACCTCGCTTAGCCTTCCTTCCTCGTCCTCGTTTTTTCCCACCGAAGTCATGCATTCTTAGGCCGAGGTATAAGCTACCACTGCTGAGTTCTTTGCGTTTCAAGAAAGTGCCGGTCAGTTCATCCGTACCGAAGTAAAGGGGGCCGAGGCGGACTTGGAGGCCTATGTTGACCTTGTCCCAGTCGTAGATGCCGGCCGTGAGGCCGGCCCCGTACCACCACTTGCTGAAATGGGCCGCCGCCAGCAACTGGCTGCCCTGGCTAAGTTGTTGTTGCTTCCATGGAAGGTCTCCTCGGTATATGGCGGAGAGCTGGAGCTCATCGATGGGGTGTGCGCTGAACTGCGCACTGATGGCGGCGGGGAGGCGCATAGAGAAGGAGGTGCCGACGAGCGAGTTCGTGCCGCCGTCAAAGACGTCGCGGCTAAGTTGGAGGATGGCTTCGTCTGTGTAGTTCTCGTCGTTGTCGATGTTGTAGTCTTCGCCAGCGAGGAGCACTTCGCCGGTGTTGGTGAAGCGGTGGGCTTGGGCGCCTTGGTCAAAAGTGATGCTGCCGAGGTCGAGGATGGAAAGGCCGATGGTGTATCGGTGTCCGGAAGAGTTGGTTTCGCCCCATGCGTACTGTACGCCTAGGTCGGTGGCGAAGCCGGTGCCGGAGGCACCGTTGCCGTTGTCTGTTTGCCGGAAGCCATTGGTGAAGGCGATGTCTGCGCTGAGGTTGGAGACGATGATGCTGTCGCCGGGCAACTGGCGAATGCTGCTTCCGGTAGGGTTGGCAGCCGATGCGCCCTCGAACCCGATGAGGTATTTGGGGCTGACGCCGATGCGCAGCTCACCGTCGTAGCCGAGGGCGAAAGCGCGGGAGAGGTGTAGGCCTACTTCGCCCCAGGCCGTTGCGGCGAGGTAGCTTTCGTTGATGGAGATATTGACGCCCTCAGCGACGGCATCGTAGGGGTAGTAGTTGAGGCCCGCGTCGAGGTTGTTTACGCTGGCGATGCTTCTGATTCGGCTGAAGGCTCCGATGCGGGTGTAGTCTCCGATCTGTACTGAAAACGCTGGCCCAACGATTTCAGCACTCAGGCTTGCGTAGATGGGCCGGTCTCCGGCGGGGAAACCGTAGCCGTAACGCTGCCCGTCTAGGGCGAAGGAGAATTCGGTTTCGCTGAAGGTGCTCTCCTGCGCCGAGGCTGCTTGGCGGAGGAAGGAGTAGCCTGCGGTGTTTTCTAGGAAAACGAAGTTGTTGCGGATATTGAAGCCTGCGCCTCCGAGCGTGAGGTCCCAGTTGTAGGGCGTAGCGGAGGTAGCGGCTGGCTGGAGGAACGCGCCCGAGATGCCAGCGTGTGGGTCGGTTAGCCAGCCGAGCCCTTGCTGGGCGGAGAGGGGAGCAGATAGGGCAAGGAGCATAGCCAGCAACGAGGTGGCCCAACGAGAGGATAGATTCATGGGAAGGAGAACGGTTTAGCTTTATGTAGATATTTTGTTGGGGAGGTTTTTTTTGAGATTACACTGTACTAGCCCATTAGAGGTAGGATGTGTAATCTGCCTATAAATCAGCCCGCCAATTATCATCAAAACGCGCAGCGTTTTTATAAGCCCCTCCCCCGTGGGGAGGGGTTTGGGGAGGGGGTTTATGCGCGGAGACAATACATTACAGATTACACAACCTAC
>CALEDI010000317.1 GCA_937949535.1 uncultured Lewinella sp.
TTACATGCAGCAATTGCCTGTCTGAGAAAAGGAGTTATGTATGACGAAAATTATACACATAAACTTGCATAGGTCATAGCAATCGAAGCGTTTATTTCTGCCTCTGACGAAGTCGAGGTAGAAATAATCCTTTGAGCGTCCGGTGCTGATGGGCAAACCTCACTTCTCTCTAAATAAAAAATAGGGTTACAGCGAAGCTGTAACCCTATTTTTTATTTAGAGAGAAGTGAGCATCACACATTAAAGCGGTAGTGCATTACGTCTCCGTCTTGGACGACGTACTCCTTGCCCTCAACGCCCAGCTTACCTGCGTCTCGCGCACCGGACTCGGAGCCGTACTCGACGTAGTCTGGGTAGTGGATCACTTCGGCGCGAATGAAACCTTTCTCGAAATCGGTGTGGATCACGCCTGCGGCACCGGGAGCTTTGGTTCCTTCAACGATCGTCCAGGCACGGACTTCTTTTTCACCGGCGGTGAAGTAGGTCCGCAGCTTGAGCAGAGAGTAGCTTGCGCGGATGACGCGGTTCACCCCTGCTTCTTCGAGGCCCATTTCTTGTAGGAATTCGAGGCGTTCTTCCTTGGTGTCTAGCTCGGCAATTTCGGCTTCAATTTGGGCGGAGACGAGGATCACTTCGGCTTTTTCCTTGGCGGCTTCGGCCTTGAACGCTTCGGTGTGTTTGTTGCCATCGGGGAAGCTCTCTTCGTCTACGTTGCAGACGTAGAGGATGGGCTTGGCGGTGAGGAGGTAGAGGTCTTTCACGACCTCTTCGCCTTCTTCGGTGGTCTCAAAACTACGCGCGGGTTGCTCGCTTTCAAGATGAGCGAGGAGGGCATCGCCGATCTCGACCATCTTCTTGCTCTCCTTATCACCCGATTTTGCGGTACGGCGGAACTTATCGACCTTTTTTTCTACCGTGTCGATGTCTTTCAGGATGAGTTCGGTATCGATGATCATCTTATCGCGGACGGGGTCTACGGAACCGTCTACGTGGACGACGTTGTCGTCATCGAAACAACGGACAACGTGGATGATGGCGTCGGTTTCGCGGATATTGCCGAGGAACTGGTTGCCGAGGCCTTCGCCTTTGCTTGCGCCTTTGATGAGGCCTGCGATGTCCACGATGTCAACCGTAGTAGGTTGTACTTTTTGCGGATTCACCAGTTCGGCGAGCTTGTCTAACCGAGGATCGGGGACAGTGATGACGCCTATGTTGGGTTCCTTAGTGGCAAAAGGGTAGTTGGCCGCTAGGGCCTTGGCCGAAGTCAGGGCGTTGAATAGCGTTGATTTTCCGACGTTGGGGAGGCCTACGATGCCGCACTTTAAAGCCATGGGGAGGGATAGTATTGTAGTAATTTAATTGGAACTCGTTTAAAGCTTTCGTTCGCGGCTTTATCCCCGCTCAGGAAACTTTAAACGAGTTCTTACAGTGCTGCACCTGACAGCCTGCAAAGCGGGCGCAAAAGTACGACATTTTTTTGTGGCGCGAACGCAGGATGCAATGGAGGTTCTTGAACATGGTTGAGCCTTTTAGGGCGAGCAGCATTTCGGCAGAGGTATTACCCCGACCAAACTTAAAACCATCCCCCTGCACCTGCGCTCCGTCGCCCAAAACTGCCAAAATGTCGCAAGTAAAGGCGGAAGCGGCCCGTTGCGCCAGTTGCGCTAATAGCCGACGGAAAAACTGGCACGTCACATTGAAAACTGGCACGCGGCACGAGACTTGCTTAAGGTAAACGATAAAATTTTCAACTTACAACCATTAAGTTAACAACTACATGAGCAAGATAATTGGTATCGACTTAGGTACAACCAACTCGTGCGTTTCAGTAATGGAAGGCAACGAGCCTACCGTTATTTATAACGAAGAAGGCCGCAACACGACGCCTTCTATCGTAGCATTTTTGGACGGCGGCGAGCGCAAAATCGGCGAACCCGCCAAGCGCCAAGCCATCACGAACCCAACACGTACCGTAGCCTCCATCAAGCGTTTTATGGGGATGCGTTTCGATGAATCCAAGAACGACGTAGGCCGCGTGGCCTACAAAGTCGTGAAGGGCGACAACGGCGTAGCCCGGGTAGATATCGACGGCCGCCTCTACACCCCGCAGGAGATCAGCGCAATGGTACTCCAGAAAATGAAGAAAACCGCCGAAGATTTCCTCGGCAGCGAAGTGACCGAAGCCGTAGTGACCGTGCCGGCCTACTTCAACGACTCGCAGCGCCAAGCAACCAAAGAAGCCGGTGAAATCGCTGGCCTTAAGGTTCGCCGTATCATCAACGAGCCAACCGCAGCCGCCCTCGCTTACGGCCTAGACAAGCGCGCCAAAGACATGACCATCGTTGTCTATGACCTCGGTGGCGGTACGTTCGATGTTTCTATCCTCGACCTCGGCGACGGTGTGTTTGAAGTGAAGTCTACCAACGGTGATACCCACCTCGGCGGAGACGATTTTGACCGCGTACTGATCGATTTCCTCGCTGCCGAATTCAAGAACCAAGAAAACATTGACCTCACCAAGGACCCAATGGCCCTCCAGCGCCTCAAAGAAGCAGCAGAGAAAGCGAAAATTGAGCTCTCTTCTAGCACGGAGACGGAGGTGAACCTTCCGTACATCACCGCAGTAGACGGCGTGCCGAAGCACCTCGTAGTGAAGATCAGCCGCGCCAAGTTCGAGCAGCTTGCCGACGAACTCGTACAGCGGACCCTTAAGCCCTGCAAAGAGGCGATGAAAGACGCTGGCCTGACCAACTCCGACATCGACGAGGTCATCCTCGTTGGTGGTTCTACCCGCATCCCGCGCATTCAGGAAGCCGTAGAGAAGTTCTTCGGCAAGAAGCCCAACAAAGGCGTAAACCCCGACGAAGTTGTAGCCATCGGTGCTGCCATCCAAGGTGGTGTACTTTCCGGCGACGTGAAAGACGTTCTCCTCCTCGACGTAACCCCCCTCAGCCTCGGTATCGAAGTGATGGGCGGTATGTTCGACAAGGTGATTGAAGCCAACACGACGATTCCTTCCAAAAAATCCAAGGTGTATTCTACAGCCGCAGACAACCAGCCGAGCGTGGAAATCCACGTCCTCCAAGGTGAGCGCTCATTGAGTAAAGACAACCGCCCCATCGGCCGTTTCGTCCTCGGAGACATCCCCCCAGCACCGCGCGGTACGCCTCAGATTGAAGTGACCTTCAACCTGAACGCCGACGGCCTCTTGGAAGTATCCGCCAAAGACAAAGGCACGGGCAAGGAAACCAGCATCAAGATTGAAGCCGGTACCGGACTGAGCGACGAAGACATCGCACGCATGAAGGCAGAAGCAGAGGCCAACGCCGACGCCGACGCGGAAGCAAAAGAGCGCATCGAAAAACTCAACGCTGCCGACCAACTCGTATTCCAGACCGAAAAGCAGGTGAAGGAGTACGGCGAGAAAATCCCCGCAGATAAGAAGGAAGCCATCGAGACGGCCCTAGCCGGATTGAAGGAAGCCCACAAATCTGAGGACCTCGCCCAAGTTGAAGCTGCCACCGAAACCCTCACCGCTGCATGGAATGCAGCCAGCCAAGACATCTACCAAGCCCAGCAAGAAGCTGGCGGTGGTGCAGGAGCAGACGCTACCGCAGGCGCCGAAGGCGCAAGCGACGATGCTGACGACGTACAAGACGTAGAGTTCGAAGAAGTAGAGGAGACCAAGTAATTGACCTCGCAGCCCGCAAGGGCTTCGTACTGCAGGTTACGGCTTCAGGCGTAACCACTTCACGAACACGTGAACGGATAATTAGCCCGCTGATCTTGATTGATCGGCGGGCTTTTTTGTTTCCGGCCGAGGCCTTCCAGGCCGAGTTCTTACCGCTGCGAAGCAGCCAGCTTGCTTCGTAAGCGCAACAACTCGGCTTAGAAGGCCTCCACCAGCGGTGAATTTCCCTATCTTCGCCCTCCGATTATCGATATGCAGAAGAGTAGTGTACTGTTAACAATGTTGTTCTTCCTTTACGCCTGCGCAGACGACCCCGCGCCGGTAACGGAAGCGTGCGTAGCCGACGAAACAAAGCTGTTTACCCAAATGACTTGCGACCCCGCTACCGGCATCGATTTCAACAACGCCCTGCACTACACCGACGAGTTGAACCCCTACACCTACCGCAACTTCTACAATGGCGGCGGGGTAGGGCTGGGCGACTTCAACGGAGATGGCCTCCAAGACATCTTTTTTACGGGCAATCTGGTAGACAACCGCCTCTACCTCAACAAAGGCAACTGGCAATTTGAGGATGTAACCGAAGCCGCTGGCGTTGCCAGCCCCAACAGTTGGAGCACCGGCGTTGCCGTAGTCGACATCGACGCCGACGGCGACCAAGACATCTACGTCTGCAAGGCAGGCCCGCCCGCAGGCGAAGAAATCCCCGGCATGACCGGCGTGCGCCACAACGAACTATTCCTGAACAACGGCGACGCAACCTTCCGCGAAGCCTCCGCTGAGTTCGGCCTCGACATCGTAGGCCTATCCGTCCAAGCTGCCTTCTTCGACTATGACCAAGACGGCGACCTAGACTGCTACCTGCTCAACAATTCCACCCGCTCAACCACCGGCTACAACGCCAAGCGCGGCCTCCGCGAAATCCCCGACCCCGAAGGCGGGAACAAGCTGCTGCGGAATATGACTAACTCCAAGCCCCCTAACCCCCAAAGGGGGGACTTCCCGTCTCCCATACCTGCCTTGTCTCCCCTCTCCACCGGAGAGGGGTCGGGGGAGAGGTTACGAGCGGAGCGAGCTGCCCC
>CALEDI010000318.1 GCA_937949535.1 uncultured Lewinella sp.
AAGGGGGAGTAAGGGAGTAAGGGGGAATAAGGGGGAATAAGGGGGTAAGGGGAGGGGGGCGAAATTACGACTTATTCCGGCATTTTCTTGGCCTTACATTTGCTAGCAAAGGAGCCAAGCTCAAAACCGATCTTTGCATCCTGCGGCCGCGCATAAAAAAGGTGATTTTCGCAACTTTGCAACACGCACCAAGCATTATAGCGCGATCAACCAAAACGAATACCACCATGAACACCTGGTTTACGGCCGATACGCACTTCGGCCACAAAAACATCATCAAGTACACCAACCGCCCCTACGCTTCGGTAGCGGAAATGGATGAGGCGCTGATTGCCAACTGGAACGCCCGTGTGGCCGAAGGCGACAACGTCTACCACCTCGGCGATTTTGCCCTCAACAGCCCCGCCCAGTGCCGAAGCATCATTGAACGGCTGAACGGAAACATCCACCTCATCCGTGGCAACCACGAAACAACCGCCGATGCCTGCGAAGACGCTTTCGTTTGGAGCAAAAACTACCACGAACTCCTCATCGACGACCCCGATGCGCATCAAGGAAAGCAAGCCATCATGCTCTTTCACTACGCCATGCGCGTCTGGAACGGGAGCCACCACGGCACTTGGTCGCTTTTCGGCCACAGCCACGGCACACTTCCCGACGACCCCACAATGCGCGCCATCGATGTAGGGGTAGACGTTCACGGGCTTGCCCCAATCAGTTATGCCGAGGTGAAGACCATTATGGCCCAGAAAAACTGGACTTCGCCTTTTACGGAGGGGCGGGCCTAAGAGCGTGTCTAAGGCTTGGGTTCGTTGCCAGAGGCAAACTACCCCCTCCAAACATAAAATTGCCCGGTTCCGCGCTGAGCGGACCGGGCAATTTTACGTTCGGGAGGAATCGGGAATGAATCTACTCCTTCATGAACTCGTCGATCTTGTCTTTGTGTACCATGACCTCCTTGTAAGAGTACTTACCGGTGTCGGGGTTCTTGACAGACTTGATAACTTTGATGTAGTCACGACCGGAACCTGCGTTTGCTGCACGTTGCCCGGTACGAGCGTTCTTCGATACTTTAGCCATGATGCTATTGTTTTATTTACCCTTCAACAACGTTAGTTGAGCCGGATAAGTTGTTCTTACTTGATTTCGCGGTGTACGGTTACCTTACGGAGAATCGGGTTGTACTTCTTGAGTTCAACGCGGTCGGGAGAGTTCTTCCGGTTCTTCTGGGTAACGTAACGGCTGGTGCCTGGTTGGCCGCTAGCTTTATGCTCTGTACACTCAAGAATGATGAGGTTGCGGTTGCCTTTGCTCTTCTTAGCCATAATAGAGATTGCTTATTGGATTGCAGTGGTTGTTTCTCTGTACTTAGTAGAGAGAGAATGCTGTTTCTAGAACTTGACGCCGGTTTCGATGCCCTTGCTTTCCAACTTCTTGACGTAAGCGTAAACACCAAGCTTATTGATGGTACGCATAGCGTTTGTGGAGATACGAAGAGTTACAAATTTGCCCGTTTCCGGAACGAAGAACTTCTTCTTCTGAATGTTAGGTACAAAACGGCGCTTCGTTCTCCGGTTAGAGTGGGAAACGTTGTTGCCGCTGATCGGCTTCTTACCTGTTAGTTTACAAACTTTAGACATAGTAAAATACGTTAGCGACCACAAAGGGCCAGAATAAAAAAGCAGACCGAAGCCTGCCTTAAGATGACATTTGAAAGTAAACTTCCTTGTCTTTAGTGACCGCGTCAGGATTCGAACCTGAAACCTCTTGATTCGTAGTCAAGTGCTCTATCCAGTTGAGCTACGCAGCCATTCTTCTTCCGAAGCGGTCGCAAAGGTAATACTTGTTTTGAATACGCACAAACGTACTCTAGTTTTTTTATATATTTTTTCCTCTACCCTCGTTTCACGTCATGGTGGGTTTATGTGGAACGGCCATTCTTTCACCTAACGGACTCGCCTAAGCACGAACGAAGCAAACTACGCCACTACAACAGGCGGCGGCGACTATAAGGCTAAACGACTAAGCCCCACCGGCCATTCCCTTTCAATAGCTGCCACCATCCGGGCGTAAACCGATTCGTCTTCTACAAAATTGAGGTCGCCGAGTTCGAGGACCAAGACGGGCAGTTCCTTCTGGCTACCAAAGTAGTTGAAGTAGGCTTCTTGAACAGACTTCAAATAATCGTCTTTCATTTCTTGTTCATACGCACGGCCGCGCTTAGCGATGTTGGCTTGTAGGGCCTCAATGGGGCGGTGGAGGTATACGATCAGTTCTGGGTTTGGGAAGCCCGCATCCATTGCTTTGAATAGGCGAGAAAACAGGCGAAACTCCTCGGGCGGGAGCGTATTGCGGGCAAAGAGAAGAGTTTTAACGAAGATGTAATCTGCGATAACGCCGTTGGTGAAGAGGTCCGCTTGGGCGAGTTCGGCTTGGAGTTGCTTGTGGCGTTCGGCCATAAAGAACAGTTCTACGGGAAAGGCGTAGCGTTCTGGCTCGCGGTAGAAAGGCGGCAAAAAGGGGTTGTCGCTGAATTCTTCCAGGATGAGCCGCCGATTATAATCGGTGGCCAAGCGGTTGGCAAGGGTGGTTTTACCGGCGCCAATATTGCCTTCTATAGCGATGAAGTTCCTCAAGTAATCAAGCGGTTGTTAACTTTGGCAATGATAAGGCATCCAAGCCGCCTCTCCTATTTCCTTTACTCCTTTATCTTCATCAATTCATGACGGTAACTCTTGCCCTCGGCTCTAACCTCGGTGATCGCTACAGCATTTTGGCTTCGGCCCGGCAGCTCATTGATGAGCAGATTGGGCCGGTCGTTTCCGAATCCGAGTTATTAGAAACCAAAGCTTGGGGCCTAGAAGATCAGCCAGACTTCCTGAACCAAGTCGTTGTGGTGCAATACGATTCGGGCGCGGACGCAGGTGCAAGGGAAGCTTTAAAAAACAAGCTCCTCCGGCTATTAGACCTCACCCAGGGCATCGAGGCCAAGCTGGGCCGCGAGCGCAAAACCCACTGGGGGCCGCGCACCTGCGACATAGACATCATCTTCGTAGACAACATCCGCTTCGAGACCGAGCGGCTGAGCCTCCCCCACCCTTGGTGGGCCGAACGGGCTTTTGTGCGCGACCTGTTGGTTCCCCGGCCTTCAGGCCGGCCGGTAACACCTCAGCCTGAAGGCTGAAAAAACCGTCGCGGCCTGAAGGCCGAGCAACCAACAACCATTACGCTACCGTGCCCCCACAAGAAGACCCCGCTCCTGCAGTACATCCATAGCAGTGCTGGTTGAGCACGATGTTGCGGTTGCGCAGTTCCTCCACGTCGAAATCGGTGATGTGGCGGCCTTGGGCCGCGATGGGCAAGTCGAGCATCTGGTTGAAATCGCAGTCGTACAAGAAACCCTCCCAGCTTACCGAAATGGTGTTGCGGCACATCAGGCTGTCTACCGTCATCGGGTTATAAGCATCAACTAATTTTTGCATGTATTCTTCGTAGTTGCCCGTTTCGACGAGGTAGTCCAGAAAGCGAGCTACGGGCAAATTCGTGATGGCGTAGAGTTCGTTGAAAACGATGCCGAACTTGCGGTCTAGCTGGCGCTTGAACTCCGCCTGAAGTTCCTCCTGTTTGCCGGGCAGGTACGCTCCGGAGGGGTTGAAAACAAGATCGAGCACCAAGCCAGTACCTTCTTTGCCGTAGCCCGCTTCGTTGAGCAACTGTAGTGCCTTGATAGAATCCTCAAAAACACCGTCGCCTCGCTGCCCGTCGGTCCGTTTCTTGCTGAAATAAGGCAAGCTCGAAACAACGTGGACTTTATGCTTGGCCAAAAACGCCGGCAAATCCCGGTACTTCGGGTTAGCCATGATGATGGTCAGGTTACAGCGGTCGATGACGCGCTTCCCCATCTTCGTACATTCCTCCACAAACCAGCGGAAGTGCGGGTTCATCTCCGGTGCTCCGCCGGTGATGTCTACCACCTGAACGGTTGGGATGGCGCGGATCATGTCCAGACATTGTTCTAGCGTCTGGCGGTTCATGTTTTCCACCTTCTTATCCGGCCCGGCGTCTACGTGACAGTGGGCGCAGGTCTGGTTGCACAGCTTACCGATGTTGAGCTGGAATATCTCGATCTCCGTCGGTTTAAATGGCTGGTGGCCTTGGTTGGCGAGTTTCTCGCTGAAGCGGGGGAACTTCGCGTCGGAGATGTCCTTCCCGTTCAGCACGTTGAGCTGCACGAAGGTATCGCTCATGCGAGAGCCTTTGGCGGAGAGGGATTTTGTTTTTTGCTTGATGGCCATATTTAGGAACTAGAGAGCTAGGAGTTAGGAGTTAGCTGCTGGCGTGTAAATTACATAGTGACCTTATCCACCTGCCGTTGCATTTGGCGGGCATAGATCAGGGTTGTTCCGGCCTTCACGGCGGCGGCTACGTGTACGGCCTCCATCATTTGCTCTTCGTCGGCGCCAGATTGGAGGCTGTTGGTGGTGTAGGCCTCGATGCAGTAGCTGCACTGAATGGCGTGGCTTACGGCGAGGGCGATGAGGGCTTTTTCGCGGGCGGTCAGGGCGCTGTCGCCTTCGGTTACGGTGCTGTAGTAATCGAAGAACTTCTCGCCCATCTCTTCCTGCCATTCGGCGATCTTGCCGAAGCTTTTCAGGTCTTTCGGGTCGGCGTATTGGTTCATTTTCTTGAGGTTACTGAGGGGGAGCGATTGCTTTGAGAGGCTTGCGGCTTGGTTGGGCGCGGCCGCAGGATGCAAAGTTAAGTTGTAATGAGCTGGGTCTGCTTCCGCCTTGAGGGTTTGGGGATCGAGGGGGAGGCCCTCTCTTTTTTCCTCGGCGGTGGGCATAATTTCGGTATTGTCCCAGATGCCCGTTGTGAGGGTAGCGGCGTAGGATACCGGTAGCCGACGATCTTCGATCATCTTGGCCTTGGCAGCGCGGTGATCGTAGGATAGGCGATGGAAGTTGAAATCTAGGCCGTTGGCATCGTTTAGGGTTAGGAACCAAGTTTCGGGGGTTCCGTCGTTGGCGGGCATACCGATTACGCCGGCGTTTAACCAAAGCAGGTTGCAGGTTGCAAGTTGCAGGTTGCAAGTTGCAGGTTGCAGGTTGCTACTGGTTCCTTCTCCACGGGGAGGAGTTGGGGTGGGGTTAGGATCGGCAGATGAGTGGATGACCTCGGCAAACGGCAGCCCACTGTGCCCTCCAACAACTATGTCTGCACCTGCGGCCGCGCCCCATGCTGCTTTCTTTTCCGCATCGGTGCTGCGCCAAACAAATTCCGACTGGTGATCTGGTGAACCGTGCAGCACGGCGACTTTTTTGCCAGCGTACTCGAAGCGGAGCACGTCGGGCATTTTAGCCATAAAAGTGAGGTTGCGCTCAGCTACGTTCTTGGCCGCATAGGTGTACCACAGTTTGGCGAACATATCGCAGCGGGAGCCATCGCCGAAGCCGCAGCCGCAGTCGTCGGTTCCGTTTACGAGGTTAGTCTCTACGTTGCCCGCTATCGCGGGGCAGCCCCAGTCTTCGAGCAAATCCAAACACTCCTGCGGCTCGGCACAGTAGCCGGGCGTATCTCCGCAACAGATCACGTTGCTGGCCGGGATGCCCCGGCGGTCGGCTTCGGCCCGCAAAGCTTGCAGAGCGTCGAAGTTGGAGTAAGCTCCGCCAAAAATTAATACGGGGCCGGTGAGGACGCCCAAGCTGTGTTCTTTCATCATCCGTAGGAGTGTATAGATACGACGAAGTAGGGCGGATGGTTTAGTTTATACCAAGAGTAATGGAAGTTGTGTCGTTTGCAGACGGAATTACAGGTTGCAGGTTGCAGGTTGCAAGTTGCAGGTTGCAGGTTGCAAGTTGCAGGTTGGGCGATCAGGGTAGCGCGTTACGTTGCTTCTGGGTTTATTTCACGCACTTCGTCCCTCGGCCTTCTTTCAGGGCAGGCAGGTCACCGATCACGACCTCGCCAACCCCGGCGGCTACCGCCGCGAAGGCATTGTCTAGCTTCGGGATCATGCCGCCAACGATGGTTCCGTCGGCTTTGTAGGCGGCGTAGCTCGTTGGCGTCAGTTCGGGGATGCAGGAATTGGGGTCCTTGATGTCTTTCATCACGCCGGGGAACTCGAAGCAGTAGCGCAAAGAGACCTTTTCCGCTGGCCGAGCCTTGGCGACCGCGATGGCGGTTTCGTTGGCGATGGTATCGGCGTTGGTGTTCAGGAGTTGGCCTTTGCCGTTGTGAGTGATGGGGCAGAGGGTTGGGGTTAGGCCCGCATCCATAAGTTGCCAGAGCATTGCGCCGTTGGCACCGAGGACGTCTCCGGCGAAGCCGTAGTCGATGGTTTTCACGGGGCGTTTTTCGGCTAGGATGGCGTTGCCATCCGCACCGCTTAGGCCGATGGCGTTGCGGCCCCGGGCTTGGAGGTCAGCGACGACTTGTTTGTTGATGAGGCCCGCGTAGACCATGGTTACGATCTCTAGGGTGGGCGCATCGGTGATGCGGCGGCCATCAATCATTTTGGGTTCGCGGCCCATGGCCGCGATGACTTCGCTGGCCTTGCGCCCGCCGCCGTGGACGAGGATGGCCGGCCCTTGCAGGGCCGCAAAATAATCCAGTGCTTCCGCTAGTGCGGCTGGTTTGTTGAGGATGTTACCGCCTATTTTTAGGATAATCATGGTTGAAGAGTTGATGGGGATCTCAGACCTTAGTAGTAGCAAACAAACGCTTGAGCCGGTAGCGCCCCGAAGTGTGGGTAGCCGTTATCAGCAAACCGCCCGTGATGGCGATGTTTTTCATGAACAGGATGCTTTGCAACCGGTAAGCATCGGTGCCGGAGGCTTCCGTCCAGAAGTCGTGAACGATGAAGGTGAGCGGTATCCAGTAGATCATCAGCAAGACGGCCCCGCCGCGCATCCGGTAACCTAAAAGGATAGATAAGGCCCCTAAGAACAGGAAGAAGATCGCGCCGTAGAGGAAGAAGTCTTGGTTCCAGGTCAGGCCATAGATCATCATTGCCTTTTTGTTCAGCCCTTCGTAGGCAAAGTAGTCGTAGGCTTCAAAGAAGAAGATGAAGCTGAGTAGGATACGGCCAAGTAAGTCAAAAATGTCTTTCATTGGGGCAAAGGTACATGTGAACGCGGGGTTATGGGGCCAATGCCACAACTTGCGCTCGAATCAAGTGTTTGGGTGTAGGAAACTCGCTTCTTTGACGCGATTATCACCAATATTTATTCCTCCGTAACTGGGAGCCAAGCCTCTCCAACCATCTCCATGCGTAACTTTCTCTACTTCCTAGTCTTCGCCCTTACCGTTTTCATCTCTGCTTGTAGCCCAAAGACCGGTGCGGTGATGACGAAGACGGAGCCTTCCAAAACCAGCCCTGCACCTGCTGCCGAGACTTCTTATGCGCCTTCCGAAACGGATACTGCGCTGCTGTGGCGCATCTCTGGCCCCGGCGTAACGCAGGAAAGTTACCTCTTCGGCACCATCCACATCATCCCCGAAGACGACTACTTCCTACCCACCGGAATGGTTGCCGCCCTGAACGACGCCGACGAGGTCGTCTTCGAGATTGACCCCCGCCAGATGCAAGACCCGATGGCGATCATGGGCCTGATGAGCAAGATCAATATGCGCGGAGATACCAGCCTAGAAGACCTACTATCGAAAGAACAGTACGACGAAATCGAGGCCTACTTCACCAAGTCTGGCCTCCCATTCTTCCTATTCAAAAAGATGAAACCGCTCTTCCTTTCCGCCATGGTGGGGCAAGATATGCAAGCCATGCCAGACGGCGGCGGCATGGGTTCCGCCGGAACTAAAAGCTACGAACTGGAGATGACCGAACTCGCCAAAGCCGCCGACAAAGACATCAGCGGGCTAGAAACGATGGACTTTCAGCTCGGCCTATTCGATTCCATCCCCTACCAGGGCCAAGCCGAGATGCTCTACGAAGCCGTCCGCGCCGATAAAGCCGGAGAATCCGACCAAGGCGAAAGCGAAATGGACCGCGTAGTAAACATGTACAAACGCAAAGCCATCGCCGAGATGGCCGGCTCGATCAGCGAAGAAGGCCAAGGCGTTGCTCGCTTCGAGGAGCTACTCCTCACGCGCCGCAACCAAAGCTGGGTACCGCTCATCGAAGCAAAAATTAAGGGCGACGCGGCCAAATTATTCGCAGTCGGGGCCGCGCATCTGGGCGGGGAACAAGGCGTGATTGCGCTGCTACGCCGAGAAGGGTACGTGCTTACGCCGGTTTTTTAGGGATAAGGGGGTAAAGGGGTAAGGGAGTAAGGGGGTAAGGGAGTAAGGGGGTAAGGGAGTAAGGGGCTGCCGCATGAGCGCGCACTTGTACTTCTACTTCTTCAAGGATGC
>CALEDI010000319.1 GCA_937949535.1 uncultured Lewinella sp.
GGAAAAAACAAGAATCGAACGATACCTCTCCGGCGAGCCCCCATAGTTAAAGGGATATAACGTTGGTTTCCTAAACCGAAAGTGCAAGTTCGAGTCTTGCTGGGGGTACACATAAAGAACAAAATGTTTTACAGTTAACGTGTTTACTGGCCTGTTGGCTACATGAGGGTGTCTGGAGAGCACAAACATCTCTCGCACATTAGTTCTGAAGCCAAAAGTGGCCTCTTCATCACTACCAAAGAGAAAGGAGCTATGAGCAAACGCTCATAACTCCTTGATACTCATGGTCGGGATGACAAGATTCGAACTTGCGGCCCCACGCCCCCCAGGCGTGTGCGCTACCGGGCTGCGCCACATCCCGAATGGATGTAAAAAGATGGCTCCTCAAAGGGAGCCAACGGGGGTAAATCGGGGGTGGTCGATACAGGGCTCGAACCTGTGACCTCTGCAATGTCAATGCAACGCTCTAAACCAACTGAGCTAATCGACCCGATGTGCTTTTTGTGTTCCAACAACGCTCGTTCGTTCACGAAAAGTTGCTGGAGTTTGGGCGTGGTGCCCTAAGCGGCTGCAAATATACAACGCTGGTTGGATTTGGGAAATCCTTCGGGGCTTTTCTTTGCGCTTTTTAAAACTTGCTTGGTGTGCGCATCCGAACCCCTCAAAACCTTTGCCCTGCACCTGCGGCCGCGCCCCTATTACTCTCTGAGGCTTTTTGCGTCGACCAGGTTGCTAATGCTAGCCAATGTACCTGAATGCGTGGGAGGCTATTGTTAGATTCTTGTTTACAGACCTATACCATTCGCTTTGCGAACGGTATAGGTCTGTAAACAAGAAATCTAACAATCCCCCTAAGCTTGGGCGGTGGGGGTGAAGTTCATGGGCGGGAAGTTAGGCCCCTTATTCCCAGTGTTGCCGCCAGGGTTCCCGATGGGCCCAAACTGCTTTTCGTACTTCTGGATGTTGTCCGCTAGGGCCGCTGCGAGGCGCTTAGCGTGCTCGGGCGTCAGGATAACGCGGCTCTTGACCTTCGCCTTCGGCGCGTTCGGCACGATCCGGACAAAATCCACCACAAACTCGGTGTTGCTGTGCGCAATGATTGCGAGGTTGGAGTATACGCCTTCCGCGATGTCTTCAGGGAGGTCGATGTTCAGTTTGTTGCCTTGCGGCTTTTTCTTTTCGTCTGCCATGTTGGATAGTAATTTAGTATTGTAGTAATGTCGTATTGTAGTCGCTACTACATTACTTTTTCTTCTTAGCCGGAGCTTTTTTCTTCTTAGCGGGAGCTTTCTTCTTCTTAGGCTTGAAAGCCGTAGGCATCACCTCTTGGATGAGTTTGATGCACTGCTCAACGGTGAGTTCGGCGGCTTCTTCGCGGGTCATGCGGTTGCCGTCTTTGTCTTTGGGGATCTTGAACGACTTCTTTTTGTAGCGCACGAACGGTCCCCAGCGGCCCTGCTCAACGTCGATTTTTTCGGTTTCGAAGCGTTGGATGTAGCGGTTGGCTTCCTTCTCTTCCTTGGCTTGGATGAGTTCGATCATCTCGTCCTTGCTCAGGTTTTCGGGGTCGTAGCGTTTGGGGATGTTGATGAACATGCCGT
Organism: uncultured Lewinella sp.; assembly: GCA_937949535.1. Classification (GTDB taxonomy): domain Bacteria; phylum Bacteroidota; class Bacteroidia; order Chitinophagales; family Saprospiraceae; genus Neolewinella. Next base: position 1,602 of record CALEDI010000319.1, read on the forward strand.
TCCACTTCAGGAAGGGGCCGAAGCGGCCCTTGCCTTGGGTAACGTCTAGTTCTTTATAGGTCATCACCGGCGCGTCGGCCTTCTTTTTGGCCTCAACGAGCGCTTTGGCGCGTTCCATATTTACGGCGTGCGGGTCTTCGCCTTTGTCTAGGCTGATGAAGGTCTCGCCCCAACGAACATAGGGGCCGAAGCGGCCGATGCCGACGAGGGTTTCCTTGCCTTCAATCTCGCCGATCACTTTGGGGAGCGCGAAGAGCGGCATGGCTACTTCCATGGTTACTTCCTCCATGCTCATGCCTCGGGGCAGGTTGGCGTACTTGGGTTTCTCGTCGGGCAGCAGCTCGTCGGGCGCGCCGATCTGGAGTACGGGGCCGTTGCGGCTCAGCCGCACCAAGACGGTGCGCCCAGTGTCGGGGTCGATGCCCAGTTTCCGCTCTGCGGAAACACGCTCTGCGTTTTCGGTGGTGTTTTCTACTTGGCCGTGGAAGGGGAGGTAGAAATCGCTCAACATCTGCGTCCAAGACACTTTGCCTTCGGCAATTTTGTCAAACTTTTCCTCTACTTCGGCGGTGAAGTTGTAGTTCATCACGTCCTCGAAGTGTTGGTCGAGGAAATCGGAGACGGCGAGGCCGATGTCGCTGGCGAAGAGCCGGTTCTTCGTTGCGCCGGTCATTTCCGTTTTGGTTTCGGAGGTTACGCTGCCGCTTTTCAGGGTCAGTACGTCGTATTTGCGCTCGGTTCCTTCTCTTGTTTCGGAGGTCACGTAGCCGCGCTTGGGGTCCATGATTTTGGAGACCGTTGGGGCGTAGGTAGACGGCCGACCGATGCCTAGTTCCTCAAGCTGTTTTACGAGGCTGGCCTGCGTGAAGCGGCTGGGCGGGCGGGTGAAACGCTGCGTGGCGGTCATTTCGTTGAGGGGCAACACTTGGCCTTTGCTCAGGGGAGGGAGGATGCCTTGGTCCTGTGCGCTGTCGTCGTCGTCATCGTCCTTGCTTTCGAGGTAGACTTTCAGGAAGCCATCGAATTTGAGCACTTCGCCGGTAGCGCGGAGCTTCGCGTCTGGGACGGTAGAAACACCGATGTTGACGGTGGTTTTTTCCAGTTCTGCGTCGGCCATCTGGCTGGCGATGGTGCGCTTCCAGATCAGTTCGTAGAGGCGTTGCTCGTCTCGGTCGCCGATGTTGATGCTGTGGCGGTCGATGTAGGTTGGGCGGATGGCTTCGTGGGCCTCCTGCGCGTCTTTTTTCTTGCTTTTGAAGCGGCGCACCTTGCTGTACTTCTCACCGAAGGAAGACTTGACTTCTTTCTCGATGGCGGTCAGGGCGGTTTCAGACAGGCTGATGCTGTCGGTACGCATATAAGTAATTAGGCCTGCTTCGTAGAGCCGCTGCGCTACGCGCATCGTGCGCTCTACGTTCATGTACAGCTTGCGGCTGGCGTCTTGCTGTAGGGTAGAGGTCGTGAAGGGCGCCGCTGGGCGGCGCTTGGCGGGCTTCACTTCAATTTCGTTGATCTTGAACTCTGCGCCAACGCACTTTGTGAGGAAGGCTTCCGCGCCAGCTTTGTCGTCGAAGCGGTCGGGGCTTTCGGCCTTCAGGAGCACGGTTTTGCCCTGCTCGTTGCGGACGTTGAAAATGGCGTTGACCCGGAAGAAGGGCTTCGCTTTGAAGGCCATAATTTCGCGCTCGCGCTCTACTACCAGCTTTACGGTAACAGACTGTACACGGCCCGCGCTGAGGCCGAACTTCACCTTGCGCCACAGTACGCCAGAGAGTTCGTAGCCTACCAAACGGTCTAGCACGCGGCGTGCTTGCTGGGCGTTCACTAGGTTCACGTCTACGAGCCGAGGGTTGTTGATGGCGGCCTTGATGGCCGGGGCCGTGATCTCGCGGAAGACGATGCGCTTGGTGCTTTCTACGGGCAGCTTCAGGACTTCGCAAAGGTGCCAACTGATGGCTTCTCCTTCGCGGTCTTCATCCGTCGCGAGCCAGACGGTGTCGGCCTTGCTCATGGCGGCTTTGAGGTCCTTAACGACTTTGCGTTTTTCGGGGGCGACTACGTATTTAGGCTTGAAGCCTTTTTCAACATCAACAGCGCCTTCCCCTTTGTCGAGGTCACGAACGTGCCCGAAGGAAGACTTTACGGTATAATCTTTACCGAGAATTTTTTCGATGGTTTTCGCTTTGGCCGGCGACTCGACAATCAATAAATTTTTAGACATGGGATGCGACTGTGTGAGCTAAAGTTTGTAATAGGTATATAAGGTTACGATTTCAGGCAGCAATAAGTTGTTCGGCGTGCGCTTTCAGTGCGTTTATTGTGTCCTTATCGGTCAGTTCATCGTTTTCAACTAAGCTTCCGATGTTGCTGAGGGGGAGTTTGTTGGGCAGCACCCATCCGCCCATGTGGTTGATACAGGCACCTAGGTGGTCCATTCCGCGCAGGTTTCCGGCCCGCCCAGAGGCAACACCAACCAAGGCAACGTGCTTGCCTTTGAAGATGCTGGAATATTCGTTTACCGAAATCCCGTCGATGAACATTTTCAACACACCAGGATAACTACCATTGTATTCGGGCGCAAAGATGGCAAACTTTTCGACCCCAAGCACGAATTTGCGCTGCAACGCCAACAACTCCGGCGACATCGCTTTGGGGTTGTACATGTCTTCAGAGAAGAAGTCGATGCGCAGTTCGGCCAAGTCAAGGAGTTGCACTTCTTGCCCCAAAGCCCTGATTTGTGCTGCAAAATGAGCAGCGAAAAGCAGCGTTTGGCTGCTCTGACGATTGGTTCCGGAAATTACTGTGATCATTGACTCTAGGGTTTGCTTATCGAACCGCAAACCTACGACAAATGATTATAGTTGAAGATTGATGGTAAAAAAGTGTGCGTAACCGCTTGTCGGTTTCCCAAAAGATCAACCAAATTGCCAAGGCTTGAGATGTTAGCGTTCAGGGTGTGTAATCTGCCTATAAATTTAGTCCGCCGAATATCATCAAAACGCGTAGCGTTTTTATAAGCCCCTCCCCCGTGGGGAGGGGTTTGGGGAGGGGGTTTTACGCGGAGAGAATATATTACAGATTACACACCCTAGCGTTCAGGATTCAGACTACCGCTGTTACATGCTGTCGCCTGAACGCTGATTGCTGAACCCTGAACCCTGATGACTAAACGCTAAGGCATTTCCAACACCCGAATCTCCACCCTGCGGTTAGCCCTCATTTCTGCTTTATTCTTAGGTTTAGGGTTCACCATTTCCCAGTTGGAGTAGCCCTTGAAGGTGAGCCGCCGCTTCGGGATGCCGAACTTAACGAGGTAGTCGTGGATGATCTTGGCGCGGTTAATGGCCAAATTGTAAGACCAAGTGCCGGGGCCTTGCGGCTCGGCGGGGTTATTGACGTGGCCGCTCAGCTCAATCCTCAAATCGGGGCTAGTCCGCATAAACTGCAAGAGCCGGGGCAGGGTAGGAGCAGATTCTACCAACAGGTTGGTCTGGTTGCCTACGAAGTAGAGGTCTTCGATGTTCATCTTACTGCCTACAACGGCGGGCGCAAGCTTCGTTACCAGCGGCGGAGTGGGCTTCCCCTCAGACAAAACGAGCATCTGGCTCTTGAAGAAGTGCCCCTTGGCGTAAACGTCTAACCGGACCCCTTTTTCGAGCGGGAGCACCAGCTCGTAGTAGCCTTGGTCGTCGGCCCTGACGGTATCTTTTAGGTACTGGCTGCGGGCAATAGCTCCGCCGGGAATTGGCTTGCCGTCTTCGTTGGTTATTTGGCCCCGGAAGCGGGCGTAGCGGCGCGGCATACCTGAGCGCAGCAATACGCGGCGGTTTCTGCGTTCACGGCCTTCGGAGCGAACGGCGAGCCGCGCCTCTCCGAAGTGACGGATCTCGACGCTGGCCTCCGGCCAGCCAGCCGCCAAAACACTGGCCAAGGTATTCTCACTGCGCCGCTGCGCAAGGTTGTCGTTCGCCCAGTCAGAGCCTACCGCATCGGTATGGCCCTCTAGGTAAAGCTCCAGCGCTCCCGGCCGGTCTGCCACCAAAGCATTGACGGCCTCGATGGCGGTTGCGTCAAGTACGTCACTCCCAAACTCAAAGTAAATCGTATCCGTGCGGTGCACCTCGACGCTGTCTACATAACCAATTACCTGCGTTCGTAGAAGACAGGGCAAAGAACAAAGGAGCAAAAGAACTAGTAGACGACAACGCATGAAGGGCTGGGTTTTGCTAAAGATAATGACTTTGCGGTAATGGTTTGGTGTAGTTTGGGCCGGTTTTAACATTCTCATTACCCTAATCTGTACCCAGACAATTCCTCCACCATGAAACCCACCGCCGTTATTTACCTTTGCCCGAAACACAGCAACTATGTCTAACGCCCTCCGCGAAACCAACCTGAAATTTGATCCGCCCGCCGAGTTTTATCGGGGCAAAGTTCGTGATGTTTACCGCCGTGGCGACCAACTCTTGATGGTAGCCTCTGACCGGATTTCTAGCTTTGACCACGTATTGCCGAAGGCAATACCCCACAAAGGGCAAATCCTGAACCAGACGGCCATTCATTTCTTGGAGGCTACGCGAGACATCTGCCCGAACTGGCTGGAGCTTTCGCCCGACCCCAACGTCGCGATCGGAAAGGCGTGCGATGCGATTCCGGTGGAGATGGTCATCCGGGGCTACGCAGTAGGCCATGCTTGGCGGACGTACGCGAAGGCGGAGCAGGAGGCGCGGCCGCGGGTGCTGTGTGGGGTTGAGATGCCGGTCGGGATGCGAGAGGCCGATGCCTTCCCCGAACCCATCATCACCCCCGCAACCAAGGCCGAAGAGGGCCACGACGAAGACATCAGCCGCGAAGACATCTTAGCCAAAGGCATCGTTGCGCCCGATGTTTATGCCAAACTCGAAGACTACACCCGCCGCCTCTTTAGCCGTGGCCAAGCCATGGCCGCCGAACGCGGCCTCATCCTCGTAGATACCAAGTACGAGTTCGGCCTCCTCAACGGCGAAGTCTACCTCATCGACGAAATCCACACCCCAGACTCCAGCCGCTACTTCTACGCCGAAGGCTACGAAGACCGCCAAGCCAAGGGCGAACGCCAGAAGCAACTCTCCAAAGAGTTCGTCCGCGAATGGCTCATGGAAAACGGTTTCCAGGGCCTCGAAGGCCAAACCATGCCCGAAATGCCCGACGACTTCGTCAACCTCGTCACCAAGCGCTACATCGAACTCTACGAAACCATCACCGGCAAGGCCTTCAATCCCGCCGATACTTCAGACATTGAAGGGCGGATTGCTGAAAATTTGGTCGGTAGTGGGTGGAGGGTTGGTTGAACTACGTGCGTCACTATCTGTTTACATTTAGCAGATCCAAACAAAAGCTATGTCTGAGTTCGGTGGAACATACGTGAATCCTTTAACGGATTTCGGCTTTAAGAAAATTTTCGGTGAGGAACTGAGTGTTGCTAGAATTTCCAACTTTAGCCCAGAAGAGAAGGTTGGCTACGAAGAAAGCCTTAAATATTATCGCGACATCAACAATGTGGTTGACACTTCGCGAGAAGAAGGCCGAGAAGAAGGCTGGGAAGGCGCAATTGTAATGGTCGTAAGAACTATGTTATCAAACGGTGTATCAAAAGAGCTGATTTGCCAGTCTACGGGCTTATCAATGGAAGAAGTCGAAAAATTGGAAAAGACTTTCAGGTAATCGCTGGCTTCGGTCAACCTCTCGCTAGATGAAATCCCCTTCGGGGCAATACTGTAATTTATCTCCAATGCCAGAACCCTCCCCAATCTACGCAGAGGACTTGCTTGACCCTCGCCGGAAAGTCAGTCTAGCATATTTTCCTTCACTAATGCTGTTGCTTTCGGCGATGGTTATTATTGTCTACATCGGTATTCCTGCGCTGTTTATCGCCGGAGCGATGGACGACGATGGCAACCCAGTTCCGCCAGAACTCACCAATGAAATTGCCGACTATGGTTACCTAGTTTGCGGAGCATTCCTTGTATATGTTCTGCTAGTAACTTGTGTTAACCGTCTACGCGCCGCAGGCCTAAGTTGGTGGAAGTTGCTGGTCCCTGGTTACAATGTTTATGTCTTGTTTACCGCCCCTGATTTACCTTAGCGTTTAATAACGTAAACGGTTTGGGCAACAACAACCTCAAATCCCCTCCCCGCACCTGCGTCCTCGCCCTCCTTTCCCCTTTACTCCTTTCCCCTTTACTCCTTTACTATGAAAATCTTCTGCATAGGCCGAAACTACGCCGCCCACGCCGCCGAACTAGGCAACAAAGCCCCTACCGGTAACCCGATGGTGTTCATGAAGCCACCAACGGCCATATTGCCCAACAATAAGCCGTTTTATTATCCGGAATACAGCAAGGATATCCACTTCGAGACCGAGCTGGTCATCAAGATCGCGAAGAACGGCCGCCACGTACAGCCGCAGTTTGCGATGGATTACGTCGGTGCCATCGGGCTTGGCCTAGACCTCACCGCCCGCGACCTCCAAAACGAACTGAAAAGCAAAGGCCACCCGTGGGAAATCGCGAAGGGCTTCGACAATTCCGCCCCGCTCGGCACCCAGTTCTTCGCCCCCGAAGACTTCGATGACCTCAACGACATCGAGTTCCGGATGGAGAAAAACGGCGAAGAGGTACAGCACGGCCACAGCCGAAACATGATCTTCGACCTCACCGCCCTGATTTGCTATGTGAGCCAGTTTTTCCGCCTCCAAAAAGGCGACCTGCTCTTCACCGGCACGCCCAAAGGCGTTGGCCCCATCGCCCCCGGCGACGAACTGATCGGCTACCTGATGACTAAAAACGGCGAACAGCAGATGTTTCAAACGCGGGTGAAATAACTCACGCTACCTCCGCACGATACAACTCAAGGTGCTTCTTCATAATTGGCCGAAATAGAAACGGAAAGTACGCCAACACCAACATCATCGGGTAGCCATAAGGCAACTTGGGGCTATCTGCTTCAGATTGGAGTGTCTGGTACGGCGTAGCCCCCATGTAGTGGTGGTCTGAGTGGCGGGTCAGCTCAAAGAGCAAGACCCGGCCGATGAGGTGGTCGGAGTTCCAAGAGTGCTCGGGCTTTACCCGTTCATAACGGCCATTGGCCAGTTTCTTGCGCCGCAACCCGTAATGGGAGAAGTAATTTTGCGACTCTAGAATCGAAATGCCAAAAACACTCGCACAGAAGTAGCATAAGGTCGCAAACCCACCGAAGGCAAAGAAGATGCCAACGAGTAATAGGATCGGTAAGGCGGTGTAGATGATCATCGGGTTCCAGACGGGGTTTTTGCCTTGTGCTTTTAGCCGCTTTGCCTCTAGGCCCCAAGTTTTGAAGTAGCCGCCGATTTGTGAGCGCAGCGCGAAGAAGTAAAAGATGTCGCCTTCTTCGGCCGAGGTAAGGTCGGCAGGGGTCGCAACGTCTCGGTGGTGAGCGCCGTTGTGGTAAGGGATGAAGTGATTCTGCACGGCCGTAGTGAGCATGACATGGGCTAGAAACATCTTGATAGGGCTTTTCGTCTTATGCCCCAGTTCGTGCCCGATGTTGATGCCGCTGACGCCAAGAATTGTGCCCATCGTGAGGACGTAGGCGATCATGTTGGTGGTCGTCAGGTCTGGGGCAGTGATCGCAACAAGGAACTCGTAGATTACGTAAAGATGGAGCGGAACCATCAAGCCAATCGCGAAGTCGTAGAAGGGGTCTTCTTGCGCCAGCTCCTTTTCCGCAGGCGTGAAGTTGTAATCGTCTGGCGTGAAGACCTCCTCAAGCACCGGCACCAGTACGTAAAGAAATATTATGGCGAAGAAGGCATAAATGCCTGAGGTGTGGAACGTAAACAGGGCCAGTAAAGGCACAATGTATGCGCAGATGTATTTTAGTTTACCCATGGACTCAAAGGTTGTTTTGCAGTGTGATCGAACAGACGCTACAAATATAGTTCGATTTCTAGCCTCTTGCTCTCAAACAGCGAAAATTCGCTAACTTGCGCCAAACTAAAAGACCATGCAGACCTACAACTCCCTGAAAATAACCGTAGAAGACGGTCTCGCCACCGTAGAAATGACCAACGGCAAAGTAAACGCCATTGATACCCAACTGAGCGAAGACCTACTAGCCGCCTTCACGGCCTTGGAGACCGATGAGACCGTTACCGGCGTTGTTCTTACCGGCCGACCTGGCTGTTTTTGCGCTGGTCTCGACATCAAGCACATGGCGGGCTTTACCGACGAGACACTCCGCAAATTCTGGCACGCCAACCTCGGCGCGCTCCGCGCCATGGTTCGCCTATCCAAACCTTTCGTTTGCGCCATAACTGGTTTCGCTCCTGCCGGCGGAACCATCCTGACCCTCACCGCCGACTACCGCATCATGGCCACCGGCGCGAAGCACACGATGGGGATGAACGAGTTCAATATGTCGTTGCAGATCCCGCAAATGTTCGGTGATATATACGCCGCCTACCTCGGCGAGCACCGCGCTTGGGTTGCCGTACAGCAAGCCACCATGTACACCGCCGAAGAAGCCAAAGCTGTTGGTTTAGTAGACGAGGTGTTGCCCGAAGACGAAGTCTTGGCCCGCGCCCAAAAGTACTGCCGCAAACTAATGCAGGTCTACGCCAAAGTCTACGCCAACACCAAACGCTACCAGCGCAAAAACCTATTGGCTTGCGTCGAAGTAGACATCCCCGCCCAAGTAGACGACATCTCCGAAAAACTCAACGATCCCCGCTTCAAGATGATGCTGGAGATGTTTATGGCATCCTTGAAGAAGTAGAAGTACAAGTGCGCGCTCATGCGGCAGCCCCTTACTCCTTTACCCCCTTACCCCCTTATCCCTTATCCTTTTACCCCCTTACCCCTAAAAAACCGGCGTAAGCACATACCCTTCCCGGCGTAGCAGCGCAATCACGCCTTGTTCC
>CALEDI010000320.1 GCA_937949535.1 uncultured Lewinella sp.
GCCTCTGAGTACACTGGCATCTGGTATACATTACCATGAAAAGCTGACAGTTTGTGGCTTTTTTGAGATTGCCCGCTTAGAGGGAGAAAAAGCGGAAGACTAATTAATAATAGGATGATTTTCAATTGTTAAGGGTTTAGGTTTTTAGCTATTCGTAGCGTTGATTTCAACGGTGCTGTTGGGTTAGTTATTGTTGTGAGCTCAACGGTTAACGGACAAGATCCGTTCACAACTAGAGCCGCCTCCAACCTCAATTCAGCCTATATCTATTATGAGCAATTTTTATTACTTGCCCTCATCAACTACCCTTTCTATCCATTTCCAGTGTTTTCCGACCATCTCAATCGCCGTTACTGGCCTAATTGTGTATATCAATTCTCTAGCTTGAGTGAAGTCAAAGCCGAGTTTTAGCAATAGTCCGTAGATGAATAACCCAGTACGGTGTACTCCTGCGGCACAGTGTACAAATATGTTTTCCCCTGAACCTAGCTTAGCGATTATCTCTTTGTAGGCTTCCAGAATTTCGACTTCGTTACCTTGGTTTAATTTGCCTGCCGATAGAGGCACCCAAATCCAATCAATGTGCTTGTTTTCAGCATGGAGTTTTATGTGCTCTAGCCCTTCCTTTTCTTGAAGTAATGTTACGATCGTATTGATATTCGCCTCTTCTAGCTCAAGCAATTTGCCTACACTTGGCTTAGCAAATGCGGAGATTGAACCGCCTAAAACCTTGCAAAATCGAACGTCTTTATTTCTATACACCTTTCTCGTTTGCCTAATTTTAGCGCTCACTTCAGTAATTAACGATTCATCCCCACCATCCTCTTCTAATGCTTTCAGGAACTCCTTTAGCGCTGATATTTTGGCGAACTTATTGCCTTTTATAGTTTCCCATCTTGTTTGAAAATCAGGCATTTGAGTTTTATTGGTTAGCAATCGTCCTCTCCTATTTGTTCCTATTCGAGTTGTAATCTACAGCCAATTCACACATATATTCAAGTATGGAATAGCTTGATGAGTAATAGGCCGTACATATTTACGTCCGCCCCCCAAACCTCCCCCGGCACCTGCGTCCTCGCCCAAAGCATAACCCCACCAATTCCCGAAGGAAAAGGCGGGATCGCGCTACTCTCTAAAACTTTTGGTTCCGCTTCGGGAACCGGCATTACCGGGCGGCAACCACGGTCATGCGTTTCGTTAGGCGGGTCTGCCCCACGGTAATCGTGTAGGCCAGCACGCCGGTATAATTGTTCAGGTCGTTGTTCGAAAGGGTGGTCCTATTGCGTCCGGCGCGGCCTTCTAGGGCGCGTTTCATTACTAGGCGGCCCTGCAAGTCGTGTACCTCCAGCAGTACCTTATTGGCGGTGGGGAGTTCGAACACGATGTTGGTCTCGGCGGCCACGGGGTTGGGGAAATTCTGGTGTAGCGCAAAGCCTGCGCCGCCCGTCGTTTCGCGGAATTCGAGGCCCAGCGTTGCCGAGCGGCCACCTGCCAAAATCGCTTCGGGGTAGGTTATCCGGTCCGTGATGCTCAGGTGGTCACGTACGCGGGTGTCGGGGGCGACGGCGCGCAGGTGCAAGGTGAGGATAGGAGCATTGCCCAGGGCGTCATCCCCGTTGTAACTCACCGCGAGAAGGCCCTGGCTTAGGTATTCCTCGTTGACGTTTCCGGCGCTGAGCACCTCCGAGCTCCAGCCCTCGATGCGGAGACCGGAAGCGACATCAATCGTTCCCTGAAAACCGGTAAGTTGCGCTGCGGTGATCTCCAAATCAATCGTTTCACCGGCAGCCAACACCGCATCAGGGGCGGTAAGGACGTGGTGCTCGCGGCTTCCCGGCTGGACGAACACATCGCCAATCTCGACCGCAACGAAGTCGGCTTCGCGGTTGTGGCCCAGCAGTTCTTCTACCCGGTAGGTAGTCGGGAATATGGCGGGGTTCCAGCCTTCAGTCAAGCCGTCGAGGTTGAAATCCCGACGAATGAAGCGCCAAGTAGGCCCATCCTGAAAAGTAGCATCTAGGCCAAGAATGATGCGCCGAATAGCAATCATATCACTGACGTCAATGTAGCCGTCGGCGTTTACATCAGCCGCGATCATGCGGTAGGGATCCTCGATCATTACTGCGCCTAGGGCGTGGGCACCGATGATGGTGATGTCGCTGGTCTTTATCCGGTTCAGGTTCACTTCGTCTGGCATACTGGGCCGAACCATGTACTCTTGGCCTTCGGAGAGGGCCGGGAAGAGGAAGCTGCCGTTGGCGTCGGTCAGGAGCATATCGTCCATGGTGTTCATATCGCTGATGTAGACCTCTACCCCATCAAGCAGTTCGTTGGCGGGAGACGTGATGAACCCCGACAAAGAAGCGTTGTTGGTTGGCGCGCAGGTAGCCTGCGGAGAAGACTCCACTACCACTTGGGCATTACAAACGCCTGCCTCACCATTGGGCGTGAAGGAGTATACCCGCACCATCACATCGCCCAAATCGTCGCAGTTTACTGGCAAGTGGAGCCGGCTGGTAGAGGGGAGGAAGTTCGGATCGTTGAACTCCGACTCGCGGTAAATAGAGTAGTCAACGTTTACGTTGTTGCAGTTGCCGTCTACGCCTACTACGAAGTCTTCGGCGTCTACTATTGCCGCTCCGCCCCCGGCGCCGTCGTTGGCGAGGAAGAAGGTCAGGCGGCTAATACAGATCGGCGTCACTACGCTGTTGTCTTGGATTTCAAACGGAATAATGCGTCCGTTCAGGTTGCCGCAGCCATCGGTTGCGGATACCCGGATGGCGTGTGCTCCTACGGGCAAGTTAGACAAGACAATGTTGAAAAGCCCATTCCCATCGTCGAATACTTCACCGCTGCCGAGCGTTCGGGTTGCGCTGAAGCCGCTACCAGCAACGAAGTTGAGGTCCAGTTCTACATTGGTGGTGAGGTCTGCCCCTACGCAGTCGTCCATCAATGTATAGTCAATCTGGATGCCGCCGCCTTCACAGTTTTCGCTGTCGGCTACGTCGGAAGATATGTTGGTGATCGTTGGTGCGCTGCTGTCGTACACTTTGATGAACTGAACGTAACGGAAGGCTCCCCTGCTCTCAGAGTTTGCGTAGCCCGTATCTCCGTCGTTGTCGCTATCAATGTCGAGGCTCGTGAAGGTATCGTCTACGTCAACGAAGCCGATGTTGTTGGAGTTGTCGCGGTTGCTGTCTTGGTCCAAGACGGCGACATCGTCCGAAGCGTCGGTATTTTCGTTGGGGATGACGTGCAGGAAGGTAGACTCTTCGGTGTTGCCGTCGTTGTCGGCATCTCGGCGGATGGTGTAAAACTCTCCGTTTCCGTCGTATTCACACCAGTTGATGACCTCAATGGTTCGGCGGACTTTAAAGCAAGCATCGGAGGCCGCAAAGAAAGTATCAACCTCCACAAAAGATACCACCATATCACACCCTAGGGCCGTATAAAAGAAGTCGTTCACGTCGGGCATCAGCCCGCAGGTAGCCGAGGCATCTCCGGGGAACTCTATGGTGTAGTTCCGGACGCCCCGGACGTTGATGGTTTGCTCACAGCCGGGTGCGGAGGTAAAGCCCTGCCCGTCGGTAACCGTAAAGGAGCGCGTTACGGTTCCCGTACCGCAGTCGTTGATGTTAGAGACGATGCTCTGGGCAGAGGTTTCGTTGCCGCAGTTGTCTAGGGTTGTCACTTCACCAAACTGCGCATCGAACACTTGGATGACCCCTTGGGGGTTTGCGCCAAACTCGGCGTTCAGGTCTGCTGGCAGCATCGCGTCTGCTTCGGAGCAAGTCAGGTCTAGGTCGCCGGGCGCAATACAAATCGGTGCGGTATTGTCGATCACGTTCAAGACGGATACGCGGCTGTTGGTATTGCCGTTTTCGTCAGTCGCTCGGATGATGACGGGGATGCCGGTAACGGCCTCGGTGAGGTCAACGCAGCTCAGGGTCAGGCTCGGTCCGTAAGTGCCAATTGGCATCAAGGAGTTTGGGTTGGCGAAGGCGATCTCGACAGTGATGTCGGAACAGTCGTCGTAGGAGCCTTCATCGAGGTCGGTGGCCATTACGTTCGCAAATCCGCTGTTGCTGAGGGCGATGTTGAGGGCATCTTCCACAATCACTACTGGGCCAGACTGGTCTTCGATGACGATGTCTAGGTCGGAGGAAGCAACGTTGCCACACTCATCCTCGGCTACGTAACGAAGAACGTGTGCGCCTGCGGGCAGGAATGGCGTTAGGCGGTTCACTGCGTTGGGTGCGTTTACATCAATTGCGCCCGTGATGTTGTCTTCGTCTCCGTTGATGAGTACGTAGGCGGTCACTGCCGTTAGTTCGGAGCAACCATCGGTGATCTCTAGGCCGGTAAAGTTGGTAGTCAGGTAAGCCCCACAACCCGGCGCGTTGGTACCGAATACCAGCGGGCCACCATCTGGGTTTTGCGTCGTAACTACTACGGTAGGTGCTCCGGTATCTCCAACTTTCACCAGCTGGGTAAAGGTGAGGACGTTGTCGGTATCACACCAATCAATAACGGTATAAGTACGGACGTACTTGATGGTATTGTTGCACGTCTGGATGGCAGCACTGTTGGTAAAAGATGCGCCTACATTGCCGTATGTTTCGTTCAAAAACACCAAGCCATCGGGGCCGTTCAAGAACGGGTAATCTTCTGGGCTAGGGTCTGGGAAGTTCCCTCCGGCAAGTGCTGCATCTCCGCATTCGTAGGTAACGAGTTCCACGGGGGCCATCACGTCGTTTGCGTCGGGGCGCTGTAGTAAAATATCGTAGGACACGACAGTTTCACCGCTATTGCTGTTTGTGTTCGAGGCATTGCAATCCGAACTCGCATCAGTTGCCGTAAAGGTTCTGCGGATGGTGATGTCTTCGCATTGTCCGTTGTCGATGATTTCATCAGATACTACGACCGTTACATCACTACAACCATCGGTGAAGCGCGGAAGTGTGCCCCCTTCTAGCAGGCGGTTCATTAGTTCGGCCGAGATAGAAGCCATGATGGGGAAGCCCGTGTTGCCGTCTAATAAAAAAGTACGCGAGATGCTCGATGATAGCGTATTTACGGTAAGTTGCTGCAGTTGGGGCGTAAAAAACGGGCCACTGCTGGGAGAGACACTACCGAATAATTCGGGAGGCGTTACGTCTCGGGTCGTTATCGTACCAGAGCCAAAAGAGAAGCCAATGATCGTGCTGTCGGGGTTGGGGCGGATGGTGTAGTTAAACATTCCGCACCCGTCAACGACTGGGCCGTTGTTCGGCACGTTGTCGTCTACTTCAATAATGAACGCTTCTTGAGGCGGAACCAAGCCGTCTCCGTCAATGTCTCCGTCTCCGCTGAGGAGGTTCATATAGATGATCTCGCGGGAGCAATCCTCGCCAAGTTCAAAATTTACGGAGGAAATACTTGCAAAGTTGACTTCGTAAGTGATACCTTGCGCTGAGAGTGAGGTGTTTGCCCAAATCAGCATGCACAGTGCTGATGAAAGTAAGCGGATTACTTTGTACATAAGTGTAAATTGTCTGTCACAGTCTCCCCCTTCTATTCACTGAAATAGGGATACTGAATTAGAGAGTAAAAAATCTAACTTCACCGAGTATAACCATTGCCGTGGTCCTCACTGAAGCTTACGAATTGCACCAAGAAATTGAAGCCGATTTCATCTTGCCGGATGTTGTCGGTTTCTTTCGTTTGCGCGATTCGGAAGGGTAAACTCACTCTTTTACAAAATGTGCACGAATTGTCCAAAAAAATTTAAGAAACTTTCATTTCGTTGCCAAACAGGCTGTCTACAAAGGCCCGCTTATTGAATATTTGCAGGTGCTCAATGCCTTCTCCTACACCAATATAACGGATCGGGACGCGGAATGAATCGGTGATACCGATCGCGACGCCGCCTTTCGCGGTACCATCTAACTTCGTGAGGGCCAAGGCCGTAACGTCGGTAGCTTCCGTAAACGCCTTCGCTTGCTCAATGGCATTCTGGCCCGTAGTCGCGTCTAAAACCAAAAGAACTTGATGCGGTGCGGCGGGAAGTGCCTTGGTAATGGACCTTTTTATCTTGGAAAGTTCCTTCATCAGGTTAAACTTGGTGTGCAAGCGCCCTGCGGTGTCAATGATGGCTACGTCGCAGTTGTTGTCGATGGCGTATTTCGTTGTTTCATAGGCAACTGCTGCGGGGTCGGTATACATTCCTTTAGAGTAAAACTCACACCCAACGCGCTCAGCCCATATCTTGAGCTGATCTACGGCTGCGGCCCTGAAGGTATCTGCGGCTCCGAGCACTACTTTTTTGCCCTGGAGCTGGTATTGGTTAGCAATTTTGCCAATCGTGGTGGTCTTGCCTACACCGTTTACGCCAACAACAAGGATGATGGCTGGGCCATCGCCTTCGGTGGGGGGCAATACGTAGTCTTCGTAGTCAACGTCGTTCTGCTCCGAGAGCAGGTTCACGATCTCACTCCGGAGAATTTCGTTGAGTTCGCTGGTGTTGACGTACTTGTCTTCAGAAACACGCGCTTCGATCCGCTCAATGATCTTGATTGTTGTATCGAGACCAACATCGCTTGAGATGAGAATAGACTCCAACTCATCGAGTACCTCTTCATCAACGGTATCCTTACCGGCTACCGCACGGCTGATCTTATTGAAGAAGCCTGTTTTGGTTTTTTCTAGCCCTTTGTCTAGGTCTTCTTTCTTCTCCTTATTGAAAAACTTCTTGAAAAAGCTCATGTCTTGTCTTATTAGCGGTTTAAGAGTGAGCAAAGGTAACACCATGAGAATGGTATTGGATTAACTTTGGAGGGGTTGTTCTCTCTCCCCACCCCTTACTTCGTTCTCCGCTTGTTACATTTGCGATACAAGCCCCATCCATTTGCAAAACCTTCTTCACTACACTACTCACCTCACGGGCAAGCCCGATGCCGAATGGATGATCTTCATCCACGGGGCTGGCGGCAGCTCCCTGACCTGGAAATTCCAGATCGAGGGCTTCAAACCGTTCTACAACCTGTTGCTGATTGATATGCGCGACCACGGCTACAGCAAAGACCTCCAGCCCAGTTACCGCGTTTATGATTTCGACATCATCGCCGATGATTTGCTCCGCACCATAGACCACGCAGGGGTCTCCCGCGCGCACTTCATTGCCCTCTCGTTGGGCAGCATCATTCTGCAAAAACTCAGTTCGCGCCGGCCAGAGATGATGAAAACGATGATCATGTGTGGTGGGGTTTTCAAGGCCGACTGGCGCATCAGCACCTTCGCGCACTTCGGCAAGTTCATGAGCTACTTCGTGCCTTTCCGTTGGATTTACGACGGTTTCATCCTGATCGTGATGCCACGCAGGAACCATAAATTTAGCCGAGACCAGTACAGAAAACAATCCTTAAAGCTTGCCCCGGGAGAGTTCCTAAAATGGTTGGGCCTTTACAAAGATTTCTTTAGCGTCGTCGGCAAATTCTACGACCAAGAGCTGAAAACGCCCAGCCTGATCGTCAACGGAAGCCAAGACCACGTCTTCCTTGATGCGGCCAAACGCTACACCGAAACGCACCAGCCACTAGCCGACCTTGTGGTTATGGAAGGGCGCGGGCACCTCTGCAACCTCGAAGACCGTAAGGCATTTAATGCTATTGTGTTGGAGTGGTTGGGGCATCGTAAGCATCAAGCCCCAGGTTCTCAATAATCTTCACCAGCTTGTGCCCGTATTTTTTATCGGTTGCGTAGCCGCAGGCTTTGAGGCCGTGGGCCCATTTCACGTAGTCGGTGCCGTGTTTTTTGAGCTTGGCGTAGCGTTTGGTATTCAGGAGTTTGGAGTGCTCCCGAAAAGATTCGGCCGCCGAGGTGAAGACCCGAAACATATCATAGCGGGTATCGTCTCCGTAGTTTCGGCAGGTGCAGCCTAGGCATTTGCTGCGGCATTTAATGCCGAAGTGGTTGTTGGAGTTTACGGCAAGCTTGCTGTCTCCGGCGTTAGACTCCAACAACCCTTGGGCTAGGGTGATGCTGGCAGGAATGCCAAATTTGGCCATTTCCTGACGCGCAATACCGGAGTAGCGGCGCAAATAAGCTTGTACCCGTTCTTTTTTCGACCTAATGATCTTCTTCGGCAGGCCCTTCCGGTCGCCGTAGTCGGGGCTCAACACCAGCGTCATGTTGCTGATGTGCGGAGCGGGGTCATTCGTGCGCGCTACCTCGTTGAAACCGTCGTAGGCAGAAGCAATGGCAACCGTTTTCTCGGCCGGGTTTGCAGAGAGCGCCCCGCCACCAGCCGGTAGCCCATCTGCATTCCGGCTTTCTGGCGCGGCCGCAGGTGCAGAGAAGGAGGTTAAAAGAGCAGTGGCCGAAGCCCCAAGCCCCGACAACCAGCCAGCATCCATCCCAGCCTCAGACATCGCCGCGCTCCCCGCTGCCGAAGGAAGCGGGTCGTAGATATCGACACTAAAACTCAACCCCCTACTGATACAGAAGTAAAGGATCAAGGATATCAAAAACAGCTCTACACCATAATATATAGCATAGTCGAAAGCCTTCGCGGCAAAACGACCCACTGCGGTGGACTGGGGAGGGGAAGTAGTGAACATTGTTTTTAGTTTTTTGCAACGGAAGGAAAGTCAAGAGCCAAGAGTCAAGAGCCAAGAGCCAAGAGCCAAGAGTCAAGAGTCAAGAGTCAAGAGTCATAAAATGTTTGAAGTCAAAATCAATTGATACAAATTTAAACATATTTGTTTTAAAAACAAACATTTTTAGTGAAAATGTTATTGTTTTTTACTGCTAGCGTGAGTTCCTGCCCAGGGTGATAAGGATGTTGATATTACCAGCCGGGCCTCGAAGCGTCCGTTCCGTCAACTAACCAACATTCTTATCCCCCTAGCCCGCCCTCGCCCACACATCTAAAAAAACATAACCTTTCCCCCGGCACCAACGTTCTTTAAGAATACCATAACCTATAGTATGTGTAATTCCATCCGCACCAGCATCGTTAATAAAAATGCTGGCGTGTGTGACGTTGCACCGTTACGACTGTCTAAAGCCTGTTCTAAACTTCAAGAAAACCAACTATGAAAATCATCAAACGCCTTCTCATCGCCCTCGTGGTACTCGTCGTTCTTGGCGTAGTCGCTTTGTTGGTGGCCCCGATTATCTTCAAAGACCAGATCGTTGCCAACGTAAAATCTAGCGTCAACCAAGCATTAGACGCGGAAGTCGACTTTAGCGACGTGAGCCTGAGCTTTTTGCGCAGCTTCCCCGATGTATCCCTTGTGGTAGACGACGTTGAAGTGATGGGTGTAGACACCTTCGCGGGCCTTCCGCTCATGACCGCGAAGCGGGCACAGGTAGACGTCGGTTTCTGGTCTGTAGTAGGCGGAGACGGCAACTACAACATCGATGAGGTGGCGCTAGACGAGCCCTTCATCAACCTCCTTACCCTAAGCCCTGAGTTGGCCAACTACCTCATCGTTCCCGAAGGCGACGAACCCATCGAAGAAACTTCCCCTGCACCTGCGACCGCGCAAATAAACCTCTCCCACTACGAAGTAAACAACGGAACCTTCATCTACGACGACCGCACCACGGAAACCTACCTAAAAATTGAAGGCCTCACCACCACCGGAGACGGCGACTTCACGGCCTCCGTCTTCGACCTCGACACCTACTCCGAAGCCGACGCCGTAACCATGAAGCAAAGCGGCGTAACCTACCTAAACCGGGTAAAAGCCGTAGCCGACGCCGTCGTGAATGTAGACATGGACAACGCCCGCTACACCTTCCGGGAAAACAAAGCGACCCTCAACGCCCTCGACCTCGTCTTCGACGGTAGCATCGATATGGAAGACAACGACGACATCGTCTTCGACCTCACTTATGAAGCCCCCGCCAACGATTTCCGCCAGCTCTGGAGCCTCATCCCCTCGGCCTACACCACCGGCTACGAAGACGTGAAAACCACCGGCCAGTTCACCCTCAACGGAACCGTGAACGGCCCCTTCAACAGCGAGAAAGAAATCTACCCCGCCTTCACCGTCAATACCGACATTGCCTCCGGTAGCGTCCAATACCCCGGCCGCTCCGCTGGCATCACCGGCATCGACGCCAAGATCGGCGTCAACAGCCCCAGCGCAGACCTCAACCAGATGGTGATTGATATTCCCCGCTTCGATTTCGACCTCGGCGGCGACCCCTTCCGGGGCCGCTTCAAGCTCTCTACCCCACTCTCCGACCCCAACGTAGACGCCCGCGTGAAGGGCAACCTCGACCTCGGCAAGTGGGCCGAAGCCATCCCGCTAGAAGGCGTCCGTGAACTCGGCGGAAAAATCATCGCTGACATCACCCTAGACCGCGTTCGCCAAAGCCTCCTCGATGCTGGCCGCTACCAAGACCTCAGCGTATTGGGCGACGTCGCCGTCAGCAACTTCGTCTACATCACCGACGAGCTGCCCCCCGTCCGCATCGCCAGCGCCAACGCCGACTTCACGCCCCAGGCCGTAAACGTACCTACCTTCGCCATGACGCTGGGCCGAAGCGACCTCAGCGGAGGCGGAAAAATTGACAACCCGCTGGCCTACTTCACCGACGACCAAACAATGAAGGGCAACTTCAACCTCCGCTCCAACTTCTTCGACGCAGACGAGTGGATGCCCGCAGAAGACACCGACGCTACCGCCCTCAGCCCCGCCGAACTCCAAAACGCAGGCCAAAGCCCAACAACCGAAACCGCCGCCGTATTTGACCGCTTCGACTTCGACGTCGACGCCGACATCCGCGAGCTGAAATACGCCACCTACCGCCCCAAGGGCCTCAAAGCCACCGGCAACGTGAAGCCCAACCGCATGGAGATTTCCTCCGCCGCCGGAACGCTGGGCAGCAGCGCCTTCACCGGCTCAGGTACCATCGTGGACCTGTTCGACTACACCTTCGGCGAAGGCGTCCTCTCCGGAGACCTCGCCGTTCGGTCTGGCTTCATTGACCTTGCCGACTTCATGTCTGAAGAGGCCGTAGCCGCCACCGAAACGGCAGGCCAAGCGGCGGAAGAGATGGCCGCAATCCCGATCCCCTCCAACATCAACCTCAACATTGCGCTCGATGCCGACCGGGTCAAGTACGACAACATCAACCTAGACCAGATGCTGGGCAAACTTGTGATGCAGGGCGGCCAAGCCGTGATCGAAGACGGCAGCGCCGAACTCCTCGGCGGCCGCATGAAGTTTGCAGGAGCCTACGATACCTCCGAGCCGGGAGACCCCGGTTTCCGGTTCCACTACGACCTGCAATCGCTGGATTTCGGCCAGTCGTTCAGCACCCTGAACACCTTTGCCGCCCTAGCGCCCATCGGTAAATTCTTGCAGGGTAAGTTCAGTACCGACCTCGTATTGGAGGGCAAGCTCGGTCAGGATTTGTTCCCCAAACTCGGCTCCATCGACGCGAAGGGCCTCTTTAAGACCGCCGAAGCAAAACTGGCCGGTTTCAAACCCGCCCGCAAGGTCGGTGAGGCACTCAACATCGAAGAACTCAAAAACAGCACGACCTTCAAAAACCTCATCACCATCTTCTTGATCGAAGACGGCAAGGTGAAAATTGAGCCGTTCGACTTCAAGCTGGCCGGTATTCCGCTGCATGTAGAAGGTACTCACGGTTTGGAGCAAGACATGGACTACAGCATCCGCGCCGCCATTCCGCGCACAATGATTAAGGGCAACTTCGCGACGGGAGCCGCCCTTTCTGCTTTAGACCAACTCGCGGGCCAGGCATCTAACCTCGGCCTCAACATCAGCCCAGGAGACACCCTGAACGTAAACATCGGTATGCTGGGCAGCATCGGTGATCCGAAGTTCAAGTTCAACCTCTTGGGCAGCGAGGATGGTGAGGGAGGCTCCGTTCAGGATGCCGTAGTTGGTGCGGTAACCGACCGGGTCACGACCGAAGTAGAAGACCGCAAAGAAGCCGCCGAAGCCGAAGTAACCGAGCGAGTAAACGACGCAAAAGAAGACGCCCAGCGCCAAATAGATAGCCTACGCAACGTAGCTGGTGAGCGCGCGCAGCAAGCGCGTGACAGCATCGCCCGCGCCGCCCAAGCCGAAGCCGACCGGCTGAAAGCCCAAGCCGCCGCCGAGCTGCGCAACCGCCTAAAGCTGGACTCCTTGCGGGCCGATTCTTTGCTCAATAAAATACCCGGTGTAGACGCGGTTAAGGAAGAATTGGAGCGGTTCAATCCGTTTAAGAAAAAGAAAAAGCCAGGGGGCGGGAAGTAGGGCTAACCTGCGTGATAGGTATCGTCAGCTCCTCCCCACCCACTCCAAAATCGCCCCACAAAGCTTCTCCACTTCCGCATCCGAGACGATGTAGGGCGGCATGAGGTAGATCCGGGTGCCGAAGGGCCGAATCCAGACGCCGCGCTCAACGAAGAAAGCCTGAACTTTGGCCACATCGACCCGTTCATGGGTTTCAACAACGCCGATGCCACCGAGGACGCGCACGTCTTTCACGGCCTTCATTTGGGCGGCGGGGCGCAGGTGCAAAGCGAGGTTTTGGGAAAGACGGGTAATCCGCTCTTGCCAGGGAGAGGCCAACAATAGGTCTATGCTAGCACAAGCCACCGCGCAGGCCAATGGGTTGCCCATAAAGGTAGGCCCGTGCATCAATACCCGCGCTTCGCTCCGGTTGATGACCTCGGCTACTTCGTCGGTACAGAGCGTAGCCGCAAGGGTGAGGTAGCCGCCGGTAAGGGCCTTGCCAACACACATGATGTCTGGCGTAAAGCCTGCGTGTTCGGCCGCAAGCATCGTTCCCGTTCGGCCGAAGCCGGTCGCTATCTCATCGAAGATGAGCAGCAAGCCGTGTGCTTCGCAGAGGTCTTTCACAGCGCGGAGGTAGGCCGGGTTGTAGAAATGCATCCCGCCCGCGCCCTGTACTACTGGCTCGCAGATGAAGGCCGCGCATTCGGGTGCGTGTAGGCGGAAGGCCTCCGCCAAGGCTTTTAGGTAATCTTCCTCCAGCGGCGCGTCAAAGCCCGCCGGCGGCCTCGCCACGAAGTGGTGGACGGGCAGAAAGCCCGCAAACAAACCGTGCATCCCCGTCTCCGGATCGCAGACCGACATCGGGCCGGTGGTGTCGCCGTGGTAGCCGCCTCGGAAGGTGAGGAACTTGCCCCGCTCGCGCGCTCCGCGCGCGTGCTGGTACTGAACGGCCATCTTCATGGCGACCTCCACGGAGACCGATCCGCTGTCGGCCAAAAAGACTTTATTGAGGCCTTCGGGCGTAATCCTGACCAGCCGCTGGCCCAGCTCCACGGCGGGCGCATGGGTAAAGCCGCCGAACATGACGTGGCTCGTCTGCTCGGTCTGCGCCTTGACGGCGGCGTTGAGTTCCGGTACGTTGTAGCCGTGGATGGCGCACCACCAGGAGGCCATACCGTCGGTAAGCTCTCGGCCATCGGCCAAGGTGATGGTGGCGCCGTGGGCGGAGGCCACGGGGTATACCGGTAGAGGCTCCGCTAGGGAGGTGTAGGGATGCCAGAGGTGGCTGCGGTCGAAAGCTAACTGATCGGGACTGATGGGGAGAGGGGTTGGGATGAACGCAAAAGTACAGCGGATCGGTAGTAGAGTAACGTGAGGCGGGTGGTTTGTTTTGGCATTGGTGTTCCTAAGGCTCCGTTGGTACGGCTTCCTTAGAAATTCTTTGCGCTTAAGATAGCCAGCACGCTGTCTCTTTCTTCCTTCGTATTTGCGTTGGTAAACGGCTGTTCGTTTTCCACGATGCGTTTTTCGACGTCGCTATTGATGAGCACTTTGCGCGGGCAGGCGTAGCCCATGGCTAGAAACTGCAACAGGCGCGGGTACGCTTTGGGTTCGTAGATCGTAATCAGGGGTTCGGGGAACCGCTGAGAGGCCAACTGGAAAGCGGTTGCTAGGCGGCCGGGCGCGCGGGCTTCTATCAGTGCGGAGATGGTTTCTTTTTCCAGTAGTGGTAGGTCGCAGGCAATGACGAGCCAAGCGGCGTTTGGGTCGGTCATGAAGGCGGAGCAGATGGCGCCTGCGGCGCCTAGGTCGGAGAAGCGATCAGGTACGTTGGGGAATTTTTTCACCTTCGCTTGTTCGGGGTTTGCTACGGAGATGTGGACGCTTCCGGGCAGTATTTCTTCACAGATTGCGGCAATGCGTTCGGCCTCCGTTTCGCCGCTTTGGCGATATATTAGGTCGGCTTTTCGCTGGCCCATCCGTTGGCTTTTGCCGCCGGTTAGTATGATTGTTTTTAGGGCGGGGACGCGGGTGCTAAGTAGGTTTTTGAGCATGGGTAGCACCACCTTATCGGCTGCTTCGAGTGAGCAAATCGGCGGGGCGGGCTTTCCGGCTAGGTCTTCGTTCAACCATCCTGGCACCTGCGGCCGCGCCTCCCCTACCCAAATGATGGCCAACACATCGGTCAGTTGTTCGCGCCGTCGCTCCAGCGTCGATGCTTTTTGCTCGTCAAGGAATACAATCTGCCGGTTGGCGGGGTAATGGTTTCCGTTCACGAGAGCGCAGTCAAAGTTGCCGCGCTGCAGCCGTTCATCATACGTATCCCAGTCTTCTCCGGGCGTGCCGAAGCGCTTCGTACCAATCTGTAGCAGCGTTCCTGCCTTCGGCTCCGCGTGGTCTCCGATGACGGTTAGGGTACGGTGCGCTGGCTGCAACTGCGCTGCCCAACGAACGATCATTTCGTCCATCACCGCACAAGTAGACCCAACGAAGGCCACGTCTGTACGTGCATAGTCGTCGCCCGCAGCTCGGGTGATCGGAGGATGTTTCCGGTGCTGGTTTTTCATATCATTTTATCGAAAGGGATGAACGGGAAAGTCTCTCCCGCCGCAAAAGTTGACCGCTCACGCGGTAAAACCAACAGTCCGTCGGCCCGCAACATACTCGCCGCGTCGCCAGATCCGGCGTTGCGTACGGGGCGGGCCTGTTGGGTAGCGGGGTCTAGGGCCGCAATTTGGAACAATGTAAGGTCTTTGCCGAAGGTAAAATCCGTAGCCAACGCCCGCAAGTCTTGCTTTTCAGGCAAGCCTAAGTTGTGGCGCAAAAACGGCCCCACGTAGGCCAACAAACCGGTAAGGCTAGACACCGGGTTGCCCGGCAGGCCAAAGACCATTGTCTCTTCCGTTCGCCCTACCCAAACGGGCTTGCCCGGTCGTTGTGCAACCCGATGGAAGAGTTGCTTAACCTCCAACGACGCCAAGACCTCCGGCAGAAAATCGTACTTTCCTTTAGAGACACCACCGCTAAAGATGAGCACATCGTTGGCCGAAAGTAAGTTGCGAATGGCTTCGGTCAGGAGCGCTTTGTTGTCCGTAATATGGTGCGTTTCAGCTCGGATGCCTGCCGTACTGAGCTGGTGTTGGAGGTGAAACAGGTTAGACATCCGAATTTGATGAGGCAGGGGCTGCTGGGCTACCTCAACCAGCTCGTCTCCGGTGGCGATGATGGCGATCTTGGGCAACCGTTTTACCCGTACTTCGGCGTAGCCGCAGCTAGCCAATAAGTTGATGGCTGCGCCGCCGATGGCGGCGCCGGGGGCGAGCAGTTCTTGCCCTTGCTCCGCATCAGACCCTTGGGTATGGATGTTACGGCCGTCCAAAACGCCGTCTGGCAACACAAAGTTTTCGTTTTCTCGCCGGAGGTCTTCGTAACGGATTACGGTAGTGGCTCCGGGCGGGAGTACTGCTCCGGTCATCACTTCTAAGCAATGTTCGGGATTGGTGAGCGCCACGGTTTGGGCGCCTGCGGCAACGATTCCGGCGATGGGGAAGCGGCGTTGGCCGCTGGCGTAGGCGGTGTAGTTGATGGCTGTTCCGTCCATCGTTACCCGATCAAAGGGGGGCTGTGCGCGGTCGGTCAGTAAGGGCTGTGCGAGGATGCGGCCACTGGCTTCGGCCAAGGGTATTTGCTCTTCGCCCCAGTTGAATGCTTGGACGCGGACGATTCGGCAGGCTTCGTGGTAGTCGGTTAGCATTATAAGTCAGCTCTTGTAAGATTGGAGAGAGGAGGCAGGGTGTTGGGGTTCAGCAATTAAAATTACACTGTACCAGTTTCTGATCTCTATGCTATTCTCCTCCAATCACCTCCTGCACAAACGGGCTCAGCCCAACGCCTTTCACCTTGGCTTCGGCCTCTACCCGGTATTCAGACGCTGCGTTTCGGGTTTTGCGGGCTACCCAAGCCAGGCCTTTAAATAGGATGTTCTTGTTAGCAAATTCGTCTACCTCAGACTCCATGGGAGCAAAAGGGAGAGAGAAGGGAACTTCCACAACCTCTCCTTCGGCGGGTACGGAAATTTCGTCTCGGATGATGAGCTCGCCGAGCAGGTACTCATCAACGAGTTGTTCGGCATCTCGACCACGGGTATACTTCTCGATCAAGACCAACCGGAGGCCGGAGACCGTCTGTGCGTTTTTGCTGTACATCCTGACGGTGCCCTCTAGTGTTCCCTGGTTTACAGAGAACCTAGTAGGCAGTTCAAGCTCAAGTTTGATGCCCTCAATACCGAGCCATTGTTTCATTTTTCCTAACATAGGGCGGAAGTTAATACCTTGTGCGCTTTAGCGCCGTTATACTCGACGAACAGTTAGTCCGACTAGATGGTTGGTTTAAAAACTCCAAATGCAACTAATAGACAACGAACAAGTCCGCAACCTCGGCAATTTTGACCTTCTCGCCCGCCAAGTAGTAGAAGGCTTCATCATTGGCCTCCACAAGAGCCCCTTTCATGGCTTCAGCGTAGAATTTGCGGAGCACCGCATCTACAACCCCGGCGAACCCACCAAGAACATCGATTGGAAAGTCTTCGCGCGTACAGACAAGATGTACTCCAAGCGTTACGAAGAAGAAACCAACCTGCGTTGCCAGATCGTGATCGACACCAGCTCGTCGATGTTCTTCCCCGAAGTGACGAAGACCTCGGAAGACTTCGTGAACAAGGTCCGTTTTAGTTCGCTGGCTGCAGCCAGCTTGATGAACTTGTTGATGAAGCAACGCGATGCCTTCGGCCTCAGCTTCTTCGATGAGGCCGTGACGCTGCACACCCGTCCGAAATCAAGCACGACCCACTACCGCCTACTGCTCACCCACCTGCAAAAGCTGGTCGATAACCCTACCCGTGAGGTAAAAACAGGTACGGCCAACTCGTTACACCAGATTGCCGATAGCATCCACCGCCGGTCTTTAGTGATGATTTTCAGCGATATGTTTGAAGACTCGGACAAGGAAGAAGACCTCTTCAGCGCCCTCCAGCACCTCAAACACGCCAAGCACGAAGTCGTGCTCTTCCATACGGTAGACAAGAAAAAGGAGATCGACTTCGAGTTCGAGAACCGCCCTTATGAGTTCATCGACATGGAGTCTGGTGAGCGTGTGAAGCTCCAGCCCAACCAGGTGAAGGAATACTACGTAGAGCAAGTTGTCGCCTACAAAGAGCGCCTTCGCCTAAAGTGCCTTCAGTACAACATCGACTATGTCGAAGCAGACATCAACAATGGCTTCAGGGCTGTTTTACAGGGGTATTTGGTGAAGCGGAATAGGATGGGGTAAAAAAGCCCATCTTTAAACCCTTCCCTGCACCCGCGTCCGCGCCCAAAAATGCCTCTAAAAACATGAGTCATCCCGGAGTTTGAACCGTATCTCCAGCGTTTTCTCGTATGTATCCGATCAAAGCGCTATACATCGACTAAAACCCCCTCCCTAAATCCCTCCCCACGGGGGAGGGACTTGTGAAAACGCTACGCGTTTTAGC
>CALEDI010000321.1 GCA_937949535.1 uncultured Lewinella sp.
AGGCCGCCCTAAACGTAGCCGACCTCGCCATCCTGCGCGGTTTTGGCATCTTCGATTACTTCCGTTACGCCGACGGCAAACCCCGCTTCATCGAAGACCACCTCGACCGTTTTCTGCGCAGTGCGAAACTGCTGGAGCTAGAAATACCCGCCTCGCGGGAGGAACTGCGTACGGCCGTTCATGAGTTGATCAAACGCAACGGCGTTGCCGATGGCGGTATTCGTTTCGTGCTCACCGGCGGTTACTCACCGGATGGGTACACCCCCACCAAGCCCAATTTGGTTGCGATGGTTTACCCTTTTAAAGGCCCGTCTTCGGAACAGTATGAACGCGGCGTAACGGCCCTCCTCCACCACTACGAGCGGCAGTTGCCGCAGGTAAAATCCATCGACTACCTCGAAGGCATCCGCATTCAGCCTATGCTGAAAGCCAAAGGGGCCGACTATGCGCTGTACGTAGACCGCGAGCAAAACGTCCGAGAGTCGGACCGGTCCAATTTCATGATCGTCCGCGAGGGGGTATTGGTTACGCCCGTAGACGACATCCTGCACGGCATCACCCGTTTGCACCTCCTCCGCCTAGCCCGCCAACTAGGCATAAAAGTAGAAGAACGCCCCGTCTCCGTCAAGGAACTAGAACAAGCCGACGAGGCCATCATCTGCAGCTCCACCAAAGGCGCGATGGCGATCACCAAAGTCGACGCAGCCCTCATCAACAACGGCAAACCAGGCCCAATAACCAGACGCCTAATGAACGCCTGGGGCAAATATGTTTCCAACCAAGGGTAACTGTAGTTTGTATAACCCCTTGCAGACGCTCCAATAGTGTCCTCTGTGTCCCTCTGTGTTCTCAGTGTCCCGTGTGCCCCCTATTTTCCAAACGCTCCCAAAAAACAAAGAACCCCGCCAGTACATCCGGCGGGGCTCGTTCCAACTTACTGATACCAAATAAAACTTAAGTGGCTGTTTAAACCACAAAATCTTGTTAGAGGAAGCAATGACCTCAACTCCTTACAAAGGTAAAATTAGGAAACAGCCCCCGCGCTCACAAGCAAAACGGGTAAAATATATTGAATCGTCTTACAAAGGCAATGTGTAAATGTTTTGCTGAAACAGCAGACAATCTACTACTTACGCATAACAAATAAACCAAATAAGACAACAGACTCCGTTTATAAGGCTTGTTTTTCGGTCAATATTTTTTTCCGTTGGCTTATACGCAATTAGTGAAAGGACCGCCCTGAAAGGGCTTAGGCCTCTGGAGTCAAAACGCTTTGTACGAAGGCAGAGGTTGCTCCCGAAACATCGTCCTTCCCCGCCAATGCCCGGATGAATGCACTACCGATGATGGCCCCGTTGGCGTATCCACAAGCCGTACGGAAGCTCTTCGCGTCACTAATCCCGAAGCCGATCAGGCGGGGTTGCGGAAGATCAAGTTCGGCGATGCGGGCAAAATATGCTTTCTGTTCGTCCGTAATATCTCCGCTCTTTCCCGTGATGCTGCTGCTGGAAACCACATAGATGAAGCCCGTACTCAAAGCCCCGATCTTCTGGATGCGCTCATCTGAAGTTTGGGGCGTGATGAGGAAAGTAACTTGGAGATCATACTTCTCCGCGATGGCCTTAAACTCCTGCTCGTACTCGTATACAGGGAGGTCTGGTAGGATGAGGCCATCAACTCCGGCTTCGTGTGCTGCTTTGCAGAAACGGTCGGGGCCGTACTGCATTACTTGATTGAAATAGCCCATCAGCACCAGGGGTACTTCCGTATATATACGGGCTGAGCGGAGTTGGCCAAAGAGCGTATCCAACGTCATCCCGTTCTTCAGGGCCTGCATGCTGGAGTTCTGGATCGTCTCACCATCCGCCATCGGGTCTGAGTACGGCACGCCGACCTCTATCAGGTCGGCTCCAGCTTCTGCTAGGCTGCGAATGATCGTCTCCGTACTGTCTAGCTGCGGATAGCCCGCAGTGAAGTAGACGTTGAGGAGGTCGTTGGTTTTGTTTTTGAAGAGCGTAGTTAAGCGGTTCATAGTTTGCTTTTCGTTTGGGTTGAGGGCCTCCGGCCCGATTTGACATCGGCCCGGAGGCCCTCAACCCAGTACAGAGTTAAAGTTGGTCCAAGTAGGTAGTGAAAGCAGCTAGGTCTTTGTCTCCTCGTCCGGAGAGGCAGACCACTACTACGTCGTCTGGGCCATACTCCATTTGGTCTAGCGCGGAGAAGGCATGGGCGGTTTCTAGGGCGGGGATGATGCCTTCGGTGCGGGCCGTGAAGAGGGCTGCGGCAAGGGCGTCCTCGTCGGTTACGGCGATGGCTTCGGCGCGTTTGGAATCTATGAGGAAGGCGTGGAGCGGGCCGATGCCGGGGTAATCCAGGCCAGCGGAGATACTGTAGGGTTCAATCACCTGACCGTCGTCGGTTTGCATCAGTAGTGTTCGGGAGCCATGGATGATGCCTTCGGTGCCCAGCACCGAAGTTGCCGCAGACTCGCCCGTCTCCACCCCGAGGCCTGCGGCCTCGACGGCGACCAAGCGGACGCGCTCATCGTTCAGGTAGTGGTAAAATGCGCCAGCGGCGTTGCTGCCGCCGCCCACGCAGGCCACGATGGCATCTGGGTAGTCTCGCCCGATGTGCTCCTGCAACTGCCATTTCATCTCCTCAGAAATTACGCTCTGGAAACGAGCGACCATATCTGGATAAGGGTGTGGCCCCACAACCGATCCGATGATGTAGTGCGTGTCCTCGGGGTTGTTGATCCAGTCGCGGATGGCTTCGTTGGTTGCGTCTTTGAGGGTCCGAGAGCCGGAGAGTGCGGGCCGGACCTCAGCCCCCAGCATTCGCATCCGAGCAACGTTCGGTGCTTGGCGCGCAATGTCTACTTCGCCCATATAAACGATGCACTTTAGGCCGACGAGCGCGCAGACCGTCGCGGTTGCTACGCCGTGTTGCCCAGCGCCGGTCTCCGCAATGATCCGCTTTTTACCCAACCGTTGCGCCACGAGGATTTGCCCGATGGTATTGTTGATCTTATGCGCGCCGGTGTGGTTCAGGTCTTCGCGTTTCAGGTAGATATTGGTGCCGTAGTGTTCGCTCATCCGCTTGGCGAAGTAGAGCGGGCTTGGCCGCCCAACGTAGTCTTTCAGCAGCGCATCAAACTCTTTCTTGAACTCCGGGTCAGCGGTCATGCTGATGTACTTCGTCCGCAGTTCTTCAACGTTGGGGTGGAGCATTTCGGGGATGTAGGCTCCACCAAAGCGGCCGTAGTAGCCACGTTCGTCTATTTGGGTGTTTATAAATTTTGTCATAATAGTTTTTTTTGCAACATCCTCAATGTAGCCAGTGCGCAAGGGGTTACCCTTGTTTAGGTTATAAGTTTACCGATCCAGAGATGGTACCAAATCGGCTGTATATAGAACTCGTTGAGTCCGTCTTAAGCGGTGAGCGACCGTGAATAGATAGGTCGTTCCAATCATTTCCCTCTAATTTACTTTTGGTAAACCCCAACAAATTCCGGATTATCAGCCGCCCGTGTTCGGTCATGATGGATTCGGGGTGAAATTGTACGCCGAAGATGGGCAGGGTCTTGTGTTGTAGCGCCATCACGCCGCCGTATTCTCCGGTAGCAGTAATTTCCAGTTCCTCCGGCATGGTAGCAGGGTCAATCACCCAGCTGTGGTAGCGGCCGGCGTTGAAAGCTTTGGGTACGTCTTTGAAGAGTACATCATTGGTCGTTGTGCGGGTCATTTCAGTTTCGATGCCGTGGTGGACCTCATCGAGGTTGATGAGTTGGCCGCCGAAGGCTTCGCCGATGGCTTGGTGGCCGAGGCATACGCCAAAGATCACTTTTTCTTGGGCGTAGCGTTTGATGAGGGCGGGCATGATGCCCGCTTCCGCTGGCACGCCAGGCCCAGGGCTGAGTACGATCAAATCGTAGTTCCCTACGGCTTCAAGCGAGATTTCGTCGTTGCGGAATACGTCTACCTCATCACCAGTTTCTTCCTCGATGTACTGTACGAGGTTGTAGGTGAAGGAGTCGTAGTTGTCTAGGATTAAAATCTTCATGGTATTAGTTATTCTCCGATGAATTAAAGGGTTTCAGCCTTGTCGAGGGCCTTGGTGAGTGCGCCGAGCTTGTGGTAAACTTCCCGCATTTCGGAGTATTCATCGCTGGCCGCAACAACGCCTGCCCCGGCTTGGTAGTAGAGCGTATTGTCTTGGCTAAAGAAGGAACGGATCAGGATGGCTTGGTTCATGCCTCCGGCAAAATCAATCAGGCCGATGGCGCCGCCGTAAAAGCCGCGCTGTTGGTTTTCGTATTTGTTTATCAGCTCAATGGCTTTGTACTTTGGCGCGCCCGATAGTGTGCCGGCGGGGAAGGTATCCCCGAAGATGCGCACCGTTTGGTCGGTCCGGTCCAGTTCGCCTTCTACGGTAGAGACGAGGTGGATCACGTGGCTGTAGTAGTGTACTTCGCGGAGGCTTTTTACGGTCACGCGTTTGGTGTGGCGGCTCAAGTCGTTGCGGGCCAGGTCTACGAGCATGACGTGCTCGGCGTTTTCCTTGGGGTCGGCGAGGAGTGCTTGGGTAGCGGCTTCGTCTTTGGCTTTATCGCCGGTGCGGCGGTAGGTGCCAGCGATGGGGTTCAGGCGGGCAATGCCGCCGCCAATCACCATTTGGCTCTCTGGGCTAGAGCCCATGATACGGTAGTCGCCATAGTCAAAATAAAATAGGTAGGGCGAAGGGTTGATGCTGCGCAGGGCGCGGTACACTTGAAACTCATCTCCCCTAAACGATTGCTGAAACTGGCGGCTAAGAACAATCTGAAAAACATCGCCTATGCGGCAGTGGTGTTTACCGACCCGGACGATCTCCATGTACTCCTCATCGGTCATATTGCTGCTGTCTTCGCCGTGCCGTTTAAAGGGGTGAATTCCGCCGCCCCGCTTGATAGCGGCTTCTACGCGGCTCATGCCGCTTTCTTCGCCTTCGGGTTGGTTTTCAATGATGATCAGCTCGTCTCGGTAATGATGGAAGATGAGGATATAGCGGTACAGGTGGTAGCGAATGTCTGGTGCGCGAAGCACTTTTTTGTTGTCAAATTTGAGGGTATCGAAATACTGCACGCCCTCGAAGTTGGTGTGCCCAATCAAGCCGTTGAATTGCTTCACGATGGGGTCGGTGTCTGAATAATCCAGCTCAAAACCGCTCAAAAAGTCGTGGAGACGTAGTGAAACGGTCTCTGCGTTCCCAACGGATTCCTGCCTTGCACCTGCGGCCGCGCCCTCCTCTGCCCTGCCCCACTGCCCGTGCTTTCGGGTCGTGATGGTACGCTCGTTCACGACGAAAGACGCCAAGGTTTCTAGCCCAACAATCGAGTAATAATGCTCGTTATCTCGCGCTTCGTTTGATTCCAGCAGGACGGGATCGGTGAACTCATCGCGCACCGCTAAGTACAACATCACGGGCGTGAGGTGGTCGGCGTTCATCCGTTTTGTACGGACGTTTATTTTGGTCTTCGGCAAAGTTTCAGTTATTGTAGACATATCGTTTTTTAGGGGCGCGGCCGCAGGATGCAAGGGAAGTTGAAGGCTTCGGTTTTCGTTTTTTCGTCCTTACCAAACTGCAAGAACGTCGTTACTGGGCAAAGAAAAAGCCCGACGGAGCAATTCCGACGGGCTTAATTTTCTTTGTTTTACACAAACAAGGCCGTTCAGGATGCTCGGAGAGTATCTTGAAGCCACCACCAGTTGTTGCGGGTTGTTGTTTGCATGGACGCAAGGTAGGGGTACTGACAGGAAATATCCAAATCGGATTTCTCGAACCTAGTACAGTGTAATCTAAATTTCATCGCCTTTTCTGCGGCGTCTTTTATCGGCTGGCTGCGTTGGTAAAATCCTCATTTAGCTACGGCTAAACTCCGGTTTTACCGCCTTGCCAGCCAATAAAATCCACCAGCACAAA
>CALEDI010000322.1 GCA_937949535.1 uncultured Lewinella sp.
AACCCCTCCCCACGGGGGAGGGGCTTAGTAAAAACGCTGCGCGTTTTGATGATAGTTGGCGGACTAATTTGTAGGCAGACTACACATCCTAGGTGACAACGCCCTCCAACCGTTATTTGCACCTGCGGCCGCGCCCGAAAAAATTTTCTCTACTGAAATCGGTTGTACTTTAATGGTCTGGTTGGTGTACGCTATCTTGCCTGCCAGTGATGCCTGCAAAGCGCGGCAACTTCTTATTTTTTCAACCCTCACCCCTCGCTCATGTATACCATCGGTTACGATATTGGTTCTTCTTCAGTAAAAGCAGCCCTTGTGGAGACCAAAACCGGCAAGGTTTTGGCCCGCGTTACCGCCCCTGAAAGGGAAATGGGGATGTATGCCGCCGAGGCCGGTTGGGCCGAGCAAAACCCAGAAGACTGGTACAAACATGTAGTGACGGCAACGCAAGATATTTTGGCGCGCACGCAGGTGCAAAGCGAGGATATAAAAGCAGTGGGCATCGGCTACCAGATGCACGGCCTGGTACTGGTCGATGCGGAGTATGAAGTCGTCCGGCCCTCCATCATCTGGTGCGACGGCCGCGCCGTGGAAACCGGAGACAAGGCCTTCAAAGGCATCGGCGCCGATGCTTGCCTAGCACACTGCCTCAACAGCCCCGGCAACTTCACCGCCGCAAAACTGAAGTGGGTCGCCGATAACGAACCGGCCAACTACGCCAAAACCAAGTACGCCATGTTGCCCGGAGACTACATCGCCCTGTGCCTCACCGGCGAAGCCACCACCACCGTCACCGGCCTCAGCGAAGGCGTTTTCTGGGACTTTAAGGAAGGCCAACTCGCCAAACTGGTACTCGATGAAATGGGCCTCGACGCAAGCAAAATCCCGCGCCGCGTGCCCGCCGTTGGCGCGCAGGGCGTACTAACCGATGCGGCAGCCGAAGAACTCGGCCTGCAGCCCGGAACGGTGGTCGGTTACCGCGCCGGAGACCAACCCAACAACGCCCTCAGCCTGAACGTACTCGCCCCCGGCGAGGTGGCCGCCACCGGTGGCACCTCCGGCGTAGTCTACGGCGTAACAGATCAACTGGCCTATGACCCCGCCCAGCGGGTCAACTCCTTCGCGCACATAAACCACTCTGGCGGAGCGCCCCGCATCGGCGTACTGCTGTGCATCAACGGCGCGGGCATCCTGCACCGCTGGGTGAAAAACCTGATCGGCGATGAAAAGCTGAGCTACGGCGATATGGAAACGATGGCCTCGGAGGTTCCCGTTGGCGCAGACGGCCTCCACTTCCTCCCCTTCGGCAACGGCCCAGAGCGGATGTTGGGCAACAAAAACGTGGGCGCACACCTGCTCGGCCTCGACCTGAACCGCCACGGCAAGGCCCACATCGTCCGGGCGGGACTAGAGGGTATCGCTTTCGCCTTCGTGTACGGCATGAAGGTGATGAAAGCGCTTGGAGTAGACCTTAGCGCCATCCGCGTCGGGAACGACAACCTCTTCCAGAGCAAAGTCTTTAGCGAAACCATAGCTACGCTGACCGAGGCAACGATTGAAGTCCACAATACTACGGGAGCCGTAGGGGCGGCGTTGGCTGCTGGGGTTTCGGTCGGTTTGGCGAAGAACGTCGGCGAGGCCGTTGGGCGGCAGGAAGTGCTGTCTACCGTGAAGCCAAGAAACAACAAAGCCCAGCTCCAAACGGCTTATGACCGTTGGGAAGCTGGGCTCGAGAAGATGCTTTGAGCTGATCGTGGTTATTCAAACACCTCAAGCGGTACGGATACACTACCGGAAAGGCTGATCCCTTCTACCGAAGCGTCGTACTGGTTATTGATGTCGTTAACCACTTGTACGTCGAGTGTGAAGGTGCGCTGCTCGCCAGAGGTGCCAACGGTAACGGTACCGGAGGAGATGAAACTCAGGCCCTCGAAGGTGATGTCTAGTTGGTCCTTGATGTAGTTGTTCAAGACGGTCCCTCCGGTACTTGGCAGCCCAAAGGTGTATTCTCCGTCGGGGAGCACACCTCGCTCTGGCAATGCCTGAAAGCTGAAGAGCATCACATCGGCGGGGAAACCGGAGAGTCCGTTGACATCAAGCGTTGCCGCAGCCCCAAGCAGGTAGACGTCGGCCTTGAAGGTGCCGTCGGGGTTTGTGGAAGCGGGAGAAAGGACTGCTTTGTCTAGCGTAAAGCCACCGTCTAGAAAGGGGATGTCTTCGGCTGCTGGTTGGAGTAGTTGGTCGTCGTCCGTACAAGCGGTGAAGACGGTGAGGAGGAACATTATGCTCAATAAAGGGAATAGGGTTTTCATAATACCATTGTTTTAAGGTGGATACAATGTTAGCGAAAAATTCTGCGGTTTAGTACAAAGAACCTTGGCGTTTAGTAAAACCTTAAGACGAACTTTTAAATGGAGGATTAAGGGTAGCTTTGTCCTCATGACCGAGTCCCAAGTTTTAAGCCTCATCAAAGCTAGGAGTTAGGGAGCTAGTTCCTAGCTCCCTAACTCCTAGCCCTCTAGTTTCTAGTTCTCTAATTTCTAGTTTCTAATTCTTAATACATTCAAACCAAACTACATGAAATACCTATACTTTTGCCTCAGCCTATGCTTGCTCATGGCTACTGCTGCTTGCCGCCAAGACGGAGCTGCTTCAACCGACCCTGCACCTGCGGCCGCGCCCGAAAACACAGTTGCTGCAGAGAATACACCCGCCGAAGATGACTTCACCTACGTCCCCGGTGAGCGCTTTGGTAAACTTACGGGTGCTACGAAAGAAGGCGATTTGGAAGCGCTTTACGGAGAGCAGATAGTGCCCGTAGAAATACATCTTGGGGAAGGCTTCGTAACCTACGGCTACCGCTTGTACCCCGACACCGAAAACACAGTAGACATTACTTTCCCTGACGAAGAACTCGGCTTAGAGCGGCTGACGATAACCATGAACCACAAGGACGCCAAATGGCGGATGCCAAACAGCGATCTTACCATAGGCACTTCTCTGGCAGAACTAGAAAAACTGAATGGTAAACCGTTCAAATTCTATGGCTACGAATGGGATTATAGCGGAGCAGTTTACGACTGGGACGGCGGAGACCTAAAAGAGCTAGGCGCGATACTGAGTTTCCCGGAAATACCCGACGGGAAAATGCTGCCCGACGCGCTGATGGGGGATACGGAAGTAAACAGCAACAGCCCCTTATTGGAGGGGATGAAGATATTTGTCCGCGAAATTATCGTTGATCTGGACCCTCCGGCGGCTGGCGAAACGGAATAATGGGTGACGGTATAGGGTGGAGCTAGGCCTGCATCACTCCACCGGAATCCGTAATGAAACAGTAATGTCATCTCCTACCAAGTTGCCGAAGAGAAACGGCCCGTTGATGCCAAAATCTTTGCGATCAATGATTAGCTCGCCAGAGAACGTTTGGTCGTTGAAGGTAAAGGGAATCGAGACGGTTTTGCTTTTGCCGTGGATGGAGAGTTGGCCGTCTACCATGTAACCATCGTCGGTTTTGCTGAAAGAATGCGACTGGAAACTGATGTTGGGGAACTTGGCCGCGTTGAGCCAGCTTTCGCCGATGGCGTGTTTGTCTTTGGTTTCGTTGCCGGTACTGATGCTAGCGGTGGCTACCGAGACGTCGAAATTGGCGTTGGGTAGGTCATCAGCATCAAACTCAATGGTTCCTTTGAGGTTGGTGAAGGAGCCTTCCGCTTTTGTAGTAGAAAATTTGATAGCGTAAGCAT
>CALEDI010000323.1 GCA_937949535.1 uncultured Lewinella sp.
GCCACAGTCGACGATCAGGATCTCAAAATCGAAGCGTTCAACACTTGGTCCACAAACGCTTCCGTCCATCACATCTGTAATGAAGCGGAAGTTAACCGTTTCAGCGGCCCGGTCCATTGGCCCGGGTGTGTACTGAATCTCGCTTCCGTTGTAAATGGCCGATGGCGAGAAGGTGCCGTCGCCCATCGTCTGGAATTCACCCGTAGTAGAAGTTGGCGCAACCATCACCTTATCGTCTAGGCGGAAGCCCGTCAAACAGCCAGTGCCACCTACTGCCGTGATCGTTACCGCTTCTTCTACGGTTGCCGTCAGGGTGGTGGAGGTAAGACACTGTCCATCATTGAGGCTAAACTCAACGGTGTACACTTGGTCTGCCTGGAGGTTAACAATTTTCGGTTCGGTCGTAGTACCATCAACAATGCTGGTGGATGGCGTAATCGTCACCTGGATATCGTCTTGCAGTGCCGCCGGAATGTTCAGGTCAACCTCTTGGGTTTGCGTGTTACAAACTGTGTAAGTGTAAGGGCCGAACTCAAATACATCCGTTTGGCTTACGTCTAGGCTGGCCATTGTGTTACAGCCACCAAATATGCCCGTTATGTTGAGTACTTCTGGTGCAACAATCCCACGGCCGGTGTTGAGGCTAACCGTAGCGGTTCCGGCAACGAGGTCTTTAACGATGGTTCCCGCCGTTGGGTCGGCAAAAGCATAGTCTAGGTCCGCACAAATACCATCGATGACGAAGGATTCGCCGGGGCAAAGGTTGATTGCAGTGCCCAAGTCGGTGAGGAAGTCAGGTAGTACTTCATCGAAGGGAAGGACCAATACACTACAGGTACAACCCATACTCTCTGCTTTCAGCAGCAGCGGACAAACATCACCCTGGTCAACGTCCGCGAAGGTGCCCATATAGGCCTGTGCCTCATCTTCCGTAAGGCTAACCGCTTGGGTCTGGCTAGTACCGATTTGGGTATCAATCGTCTCGTCCAGTTCTCCGTTGCCGTCTACATCACTGAACAAGCTGTAAACGATATCGCCAGCAAAGTCTCCGCTTTCAGCAATCATATCTACGCTGAAGTTGACATCGAAAAGTCCCGGCGTGCTACCACAAGCAGTCATTATCATGCCGTTAGCCAGGTTGACCGGAGGAACGATGTTGATGGGGAAGAACGGAGTCTCCACCGTATTTACCATCACACTACAAGTTGAAGCGTTAGCGACACAAGTCAACTCCGCCTCAGTAGTCACCATCGCACCGATGAAGACCGGGCCACAGTCGATTGCTCCCACTTCGATCGGTATTTCAAGGCAGACAAACTTACCCGCTGGTAGTACGGGTAAAGCAAAGCAGTATTGATTAGCCATCGAAGCAACAGGCGTAGTGGTAATATCAGCCGCCGTGACGCTAAAGTCACTCGGGCTGGTCGCCACAATACCAGCAGCATCTATCGTAAGGCCACCAGGAACAATTAGGCAGAATTCTCCGGATGCGTTGTCTGCCTTACCAAAGTTGTTGATGGTGATCTCAAGAGCTGTGCCGTCATCCGAACAACTAAGGTTAATCGGCCCGTCGGTCGGAGCGATCAGTACTTCTATCTGGGGCACTTCACCCGTGTTTACCGCGAGGTTTTCAGAAATAATCAAGTCCGTTTCCTCTGCACCCTCACAAGGGCTTTCTAGGCCACTGAATACAGCCAAGGGGCTGTTCGGGATAAAGTCACAACTGGTCGTACCATCAAATGT
Organism: uncultured Lewinella sp.; assembly: GCA_937949535.1. GTDB lineage: Bacteria > Bacteroidota > Bacteroidia > Chitinophagales > Saprospiraceae > Neolewinella. Next base: position 1,744 of record CALEDI010000323.1, read on the forward strand.
AATGGTAAGAACATCTCCTGCCTCGAAGTTCGCCGAGCCGCTGGTAGCAAACAGCGCATTTAGCTCAGCCTGGCTAAATAAGAGCGCGGCTCCAAATACGTCGTCAAGAGCGGGACTGTTGGTAGGGGCCGTAAGTGGAGAATCAGTAACTCCTTCCGTAATGGTTCCTAAGAAGTTGGCTCCAGTAAGTCCTAGTGGCAAGAAAAACGTAGGCGAAAAGTTCATCAAGTCAGCAGTGCCGTCATTGACAAACTGAATCGTGTACGTGTTCGTAGCACAAAGATCGACTGGGGTTGCAAACATGAAACTGGCCGTTACCCCAGGTACCGTCACATCGTAGGTATAACACAGTTCCAAATTTCCACAGTCTAGGTCTAGCTCCGATATGACCTGCACCAAGGTTTCGGGGTCCGTATTACAGCCAAGAATTGCCTCCACACAAATTTCACCCGGCCCACAGTAGAGCAGATCCGTAGTGATGGCGAGATCAAAACAAGCATCGGCCGCCAAACCGGCCGGGATGGCAATGGCGTACACATTTAACGTATCAGAAAAGGAGACGGGCAGCGGAGTGACGCTAGCACCATTCCCCGTCACGGCCGCCAATGATATGGCTGCTCCCGTCGTCAGTTTTACAGAACCAGCCAGTACCTCACCGGCAGATGGGCAGATGGTTACTGTTCGTTGCTCGTTGCCTGGCATGTCTGCTATCGGCATACCATCATCGATCGTTAATGTAGCCATAAGCACACTGGGTGCACCAATTTCCGTCACGGCGACCATATTGTCTAGCTGCCGCTCGCGGCTGATGGCGGGGTAGGTACCATTGGGAAGGCGGTCGAAAGGAAAGTATTTGATACCTACCGGCGTTACAAGGTTGCCATCGTTGTCCCGCACTTTACCATCCCAATAACCATTGTCTGTATAATAAGGAAAAGATGCACTCAGATCTGGCAAGTGCTTATTCGCCGCATCGAAGTTGAGGGCAAGAGGAGCCGTAGGCGGAGCTTCACCACAAGCACGCAGTAACGGAATCGTAAACTCAATGAAGCTCTGTGTGCCACTACCGCCTACCGATATTAGGGGAAAGGTGCCCCCCACGGTGGTGATGTCTCGGTCAGCGTCGGTTCCCGTATAAAATGTCGTGTAACCAGGATCGCGCACCCCGTCGGTAAATTCTGCATCAATGAAGGCCAGTTGGCCGCTGGTGCCAGTCCCACCGCTAGGAACATACAATTGTTGGCCGCCCGCTACTACGGTATCCATATTCAACGTAGCATCTGGCTCAACAGCCATCATACCCGTGCTAGGGCTCTCCCACATGGCTCCGCCCGCATAGTAGTAAGGATAAGGGATATCGATACTGAACTGCTCTAGGCCAGCAGCGAGGCGCACTTCGTCTTCGTACCAACCAGCCGGAAGGTCATTAATCTCATACCGCACCACCATCTCTGCATTACACTCATCGGTGTAATTGATGGTAGCAGTACCGTCTACCACCGGGCTGTAGTACTCAAACGCATCCGGTATACGCTCGTCATAACCAATTGGGAGAGACGAGAAAGTTCCACTATTCCCAGCATCATAAGTTGTCCCCGCGACGGCGGGTAGTAGCAATATATCAGTCAGCGGAGTTGTAGATACCCCCGGGTTATCAACAACAGGAACAGCCCACTCTATTGTAATCACATCGTCTTCTAAAAAGGCACCACCAACGGCCGCAAACAACTCATCGAGGGCCTGTACATCAAAATCATCACCGTTAAAGAAAACAATCTGAAGAAAAGATGCATCCAATTGATCTGCACCTGAATTAGCGGCATAAAAGGTAAAACCACCGTTAGGGAGCGCAGTCAACTCCTTATCTCCTACATCAAAAACATTAGTGTTTGCGATATTAAAACCGATCCGTAAACCCCTTTCTGTCTGATCACCTTGAGTAGGGCCACTAAAGCTTGCCAGTAGGTTCGTGGTGGTACCGTCTCCTCGTGTTACGGTCATACTCTTGAGATCGAGTAAGTTGTAGTCGAATATAGCAGGTAGAGCATCTCTAGTCCCCGAAAATGCTGACTGGAAAGTCAGGGATCTATTAGCGGGATTAATGATAGGGTCTATGCCAGCCGGGAAGGTAACCTCTTGGCGAATAATTAGCGTGTCTCCCGAAAGCAACCTGGTCCGGTCGGGATCTGCTGCGGGATAGAAATTATCATAATCAAAATCATCCGTTCGTGTTTCGTCGGTGTAGCCAATGCTCTCGCGGTCTAGGATAATCTCGGTATTGAGGGCATTTATACAACCCATGGCCTCGGGATCAAACACAATAGGGACAGCATTACAAACCTGTGCGGGGGAGCAACTAGCGCAAGTTCCGGCACACGCCGTGGAAAGAACACCCTCAATAAAAGCAAGCGAAGGGGGGCCACAAAGGCTGGTATCTAAGGTAACGTCGACGCTAAACGAAAAAGTAGTTGCGAGAGCGGTACCCGATGAGTTGTCGATCTCCAGCACCAAGTTACCATCCGCATCAAAGGAAGTAGACGTACTGGTAGCAGGGGCGGTTCCTCCCGGGCTCTCAAAAGTTACATTACTGAATACAATATCCTCGGTAAGAAATGCGGGGCCTAGAATAGACAACTGCAAGGTAACGGTGCCATCGCCCATAGGGCAAGAAGAAAGTGGACTGCTGGCTAGGTCGTACTCAAAATCTAAGGTTCGGGTAACCGGGATACTGTTGACGTCTGTGGTCGAGTTGGTATTCGAGACACCACCGCCATACATACCGAAGTTATAGCCCGTAAAGGTGGTGGACCCGTAGGTGAAGTCTACCAAGTCCGTGAATTCCCCCCTAGATTCGTTTGCAAAAGTGGAGCCCCCCGTTAGGGGTAGGGTTGTATTTCGATTGCGTGTGCCACAGCCAGTTACACCGAGTAGGGTAATCTCATTGAATTGGCACTCGGGGAAAGTATCTCCGTCGCCATCAAGGAGCGATCCAGGCGCAGCACAGGTAACGTCTCCGTCGCCACAGGCAGGATCGAAGGTAAAGCGAAGCGTAAGCGTTTCGTCGCCGTAAAGATCATCAAATGAACCATCGCCGTCCGTATCACTAAGGCCTCCGCCAACTCCGCCAGATACGGTGGTGTTGCCCAAGAGATTGACGCTTATGGTTCCAGCCAGCGCAAGGATAGCCCCTGTGTCGTCGTCAACATTATCC
>CALEDI010000324.1 GCA_937949535.1 uncultured Lewinella sp.
ACCAATCCCGTTGCTTGGACGAACGACTACAAAGGCGCACCCGTTTTCTTCACCACCCTCGGCCATCCCTACGATTGGAAGAACCCCAGCATGCGCAAACTAGCCCTCAACGGCATCGCTTGGGCCCTCGGCCAAGCCAAAGACATCCCCCAAACAGGCTTCAATCCCGACATCATCGGGACTTACACACCAAATAATTCAGGTTTTGGGGAGAAATTTAAAACGGGACGGGGGCCGGAAGCGTTTTGATGTAGGTTGCAGGTTGCAAGTTGCAGGTTGACGTGTAGCAGGTGTGATAGGTTGCAACCTGTATCCTGCAACCTGCAACTTGTAACCTGCAACTTGCAACCTGCAACTTGCAACCTGCAACCTGCAACCTGTATCCTGCAACCTAAAAATCCTCCCCTTTGCCAACTCCCCCCATCCTCTTCTTCGACGGCGTCTGCAACCTCTGCAACGGAGCCGTTCAGGTGTATCTGACACGGGATACCGAAGCCAAGTTGCGGTTTGCTAGCTTGCAATCAGACATCGCGCGGGAGTTGCTCCCGCAGGCTGGGGTAGACCCTGATGATATGTCTAGTCTTGTATTGCTGGAAAATGGCAAGGCTTATTTGCGCAGCGAAGGTGCCCTCCGGGCGGGAAGCTACCTGAGCGGCTTTTGGGGGCCATTGAGCAAGATGCTGCGCATCTTTCCGGTGAGGCTACGAGATTTCGTGTACCGCATCATCGCTCGCAACCGGTACCGCTGGTTTGGGAAGGCAGATGTGTGCATGATGCCGAGGCCGGAATGGAAGGAGCGGTTTCTTTAGTGAGGGTCGTCTCATCTCCTTCTTTGGGAGCTGGGCATAGGGTGAGGCGCTACATACTTCTTCCCCCGCCAAGTTCGTTCCTAATTCTGGGCGCATGAATCCCTACCTTTGCGCCTTCTAATCCCGGACTATGCGAGTAACTTTACTTCTACTAACACTCTTTTTTGGCGCAAACGCAGGTGCAATATTTGGACAAGGCACCGATACCGACCCCAACCTCATCGCTTACTACCCAATGGATGGCGAGTTCACCGACGCTACCGGAGACACCGCCAATGGTGGTATCCCTAGCGGGGTCCCAGAGTTTGGTTGTGGTGTACTTGGCCAAGCGGTAGCCCTCAACGGTGGCAATGATTTTATCCGTATTCCCGGCGGCAACACCAACAACGTCAACCGGGAGTTTGACTCCGAAGACTTCACCCTCAGTTTCTACTTCAAGCCCGTAGGCTTCAACGGTACCCAGTACCTCGTCTCCAAACGAGACACCAACTGCAACAACCAGCAGTTCTTCGCCATCCGGTACCAACCCAGCAACCGAGCCATCTCCGTACTCCTCCGCCAAAACAACCAGGAAGCCCGGATAGACTACCCGATCCGAAACGGGGACTGTTGGCAACACGTCGTGTTGCTCCGCCAAGGCAACCGCGTCCGGCTTTACATCAACGCCGAAGAGGTGGGCGAAGCAGCCACCTCCAGCCCAGTAGACATCACCAACGACGGCGAGCTACTCATCGGCTCCACCGAATGCCGCCTAAACGGTGAAATCCCCTTCGATGGCCTGATCGATGAGTTGCGCGTTTACCGCATAGCCTTAGGAATATCCAACATCCGCGAGCTCTACCTCGGCCCAGACCGCATCCAGAACGAAACTACCCGGCTCTTCCTCGGCGAATCTGCAGAGATCGACCTCAACAGCAACTGCGGCATCACCTACGAATGGACGCCCTCCGGAGAGGTCGATTCTCCCTCCGAGGAAGACCCCTTCATCACCCCCGTGAGCCCCGGAAGGCAGGTATACACCGTCCGAATTACCGACGCCGAAAGCAACTGCACCGCCATAGACAGCATCATCTTTCAGGTCATTGACCCCAGCACGCTAGACTGCGCTAAAATTTACCTCCCCAAAGCCTTCACCCCCAACGGCGTTGGCCCTTCCGCCAACGAGACCTTCGGCATCTCCAACCCCTTCGCCATCCCCGAACTCATCAGCTTCGAAATCTACGACCGTTACGGCGCGCAGATGTTCCAAACCACCGATGTGTTCGAGAAATGGGACGGCAACTTTAAGGGCAACCGCGTACTCCCTGGCCCTGCCGTTTGGCGGATTGTCTACCGATGTGAAGGGGAAGAGTTGGTCGTTTCGGGCAGTGTGATGGTACTGCGGTAACGCAAGATCACCGCATCAGCAAGAAATCACCTTTTACCGTGATGACGCGCCCATCTCGCAGGTTTACGTCAACACTGTAGACATAAACGGCCGTTGGGTACGCCTCGCCCTTAGCGTTTCGGCCGTCCCAGCCCCAGTTATCGGCCCCGACGGCTTCGCCTGTTTGGTGAACCACGACCCCCCAACGGTCAAAGACAATGAAGTTGCTGAACGAAGCAACCACCGGCTTGGCGTAAATCAGGAAGAGGTCGTTCAACCCGTCGTCGTTCGGAGAGAATGCATTAGGCGCGTAGATCGGTATGAAGTCATCAATGATGACTTGTGCTTCGGCTGTTGCCGAACATCCGCCGTCGTCTACT
>CALEDI010000325.1 GCA_937949535.1 uncultured Lewinella sp.
CACAGATTTTTGAACACCCTCTTGCAGAGGACAACCTGCCATGTATGACGTGCAACCTGTAACTTGCAACCTGCAACCTGTAACCTGTAACCTGTAACCTGCAACCTGCAACTTGCAACGCAACTTACCAAGTTGCGAATATTCGCTACTTTAGCCCCTACATGAGCGCAAAAACCGCCAACGAAAAAATCATATTCGGACTTAAAGTCAAGCAACTCCGTCAGGAGCAAGGCCTTTCTTTTTCCGATCTCTCCAAGACTTCAGGTATGTCGCTTTCCTACCTGAACGAGATTGAGAAGGGCAAGAAGTTCCCCAAGCAAGACAAGGTCAAGAACCTTGCCAAAGCCCTCGGCACGACCAAGGAAGAACTCATGAACGGCCAGTTGGGCCGTCACCTTGCTCCCGTCACCCAGTTGCTTCAGTCCAACTTTCTGAACGAGTTACCCCTAGAGCTCTTCGGCATCGAGCTTAGTAAGATTGCGGACCTGATCGCTCAGGCGCCCACGCGAGTAGGAGCCTTCATCAGTACCCTGCTGGAGCTTTCTCGGTCTTATGCCCTACGGGAAGAGAACTTCTACTTTGCGGCCCTGCGCTCTTATTTGGAGTTGCACGACAACTACTTCCCCGAACTAGAAGAAGCCGTTGAAGCCTTTACGCGCAAGCACAACCTGCCGGGGTTTCGTCCTGTGCCTCCGCGCACCTTGGGCGGGGTGCTGGAATCGGGCTATGGCTACACGATTGTGCCCGACGGGCTGAAGGACTACCCCGACTTGCGCATCTTCCGGGCGGTTTACCAGCCAGACAAAAAGCAATTGTTGCTGAACGGAGACCTTACGCCCGTACAGCGGGGCTTCCAGTACGGCAAAGAACTAGCCTTCAATCATCTCCGCCTTGCGGAGCGGGCAAATACGAGTAGCCTGCTGCGGAGTCGGGTTTTTGAAGAAGTGCTTAACCACAGTAAGGCAACTTACTTTAGCGTTGCGCTACACATTCCGTTGCAGCCCTTCGTGGAGAGCATCCGAGGTTTTTTTGCGCTACCAACTTGGGATGGTGGCGCGTTTCTTCAGCTCATGCAGCGGTACAACGCTACGCCCGAGATGTTTTACCACAGGCTCACGAACGTGATCCCGAAGTTCTTTGGTTTGCGGGAGCTTTTCTTTTTGCGTTTCCTGCACGACTCCGAAAACGATGACTTCACTATAGATAAGGAGCTGCACCTGAACCGCCGCCACCACCCCCACGAAAACGGGCTCTTTGAGCATTACTGCCGCAGGTGGGTCTCGCTCAGTTTGCTGCGCGAGATGCCCAAAACAGCTGCGGGAGAAATCCGAATTGATGTACAGCGCAGCCATTACTACGGAACGGAAGACGAATACCTCTGCATCACCGTTGCGCGCGTGGGGTACCCCAAACCTGGTAAAAACGTGAGCCTGACGCTTGGCTTCCTCATCAACGACAAACTGCAACAGACCATTTCTTGGCTCAACGACCCGGCCATCCCAAGCCGGATCGTGAATACGACCTGCGAGCGGTGCCCGATCACCGACTGTGCTGAAAGAGCCGCTAAGCCCGTGATCGTTAGTAAACGGGAAAAACTGCAGCGGGTCAGAGCAGCCCTAAAGGAGTTGTAGTTGCGCGCGAGGTTTTTATTGCGCGGCCGCAGGTGCAGGGTACGGAAAAAACAATGTTCAAAACTCCTTACTTTGCACCTGCGCCCGCGCCACATACATACTCATCGCAAAAGAAAATCTCTCATCGTTCTATGTTAAGCCGACGGTCTTCGTTGCTCTTCTGTCTGCTGCTCGGTCTTGCCGGGAGCATCAGCGGCCAGTTGGATTCATTGCTTGACGTATTGGATGCAGAGCTAGACCAACGAGACGCTTACTTACTAAAAAAAGAAGCCCTACTTCAGCAACTAGACCAACAACGGGCCAGCGCAAGCAGCACCGAGGAAAAATTTGCCATCACCCTAAAAAAGGTAGCCGCGCTAGAGTCTTTCTCCTTCACCCGCGCCAGCAAGGAAGTTGCTCGCCTAGATTCGTTGGCCAAACAAATAGGAGACCCCAGCAGGATGGACCTCGCCCAACTCAAAGAGGCTTTCATCTTCCTTTCCGCAGGGCTCTTCAACGAAGCCATAGACAGCCTGCACACCATCAACCTAGCCAACTTCTCCGGCCGCCTGAAAGCCGAGTATTACGCAACCCTTGCCCGTTGCTACATTGACCTGTCAGACAATTACCCCAGCCCCAAACTCGTCAGTAGCAGCCGGAGCCAAGCAACAGCCTACCTTGATTCGGCCATCCTGCATGTATCCCCAGACACCATCGAACTCCTCTCCTTACTGGGCTTCAAGTCGATAACGGAACGCAAGCCAAGGGAAGGGATTGAAGCCTATCATAAAGTACGCAAACACCCCGACGCTACCGTACGCCTCATGGCTAAAGAACATGGCACCGCTGGCGTAAACTACCGCCTACTCAACATGCACGACTCCGCCCGCATCGCGATCATTAAATCAGCTATTGCAGACGAGCAGACCGTCACCCGAGAAGCAATCTCCTTGGTCAGGGTCGCGAGATATGCCTATGAGATGAAAGACTACGAGCGCTCGGCTCGTTATATAAAAATCGGTTTGGAGAACGCCAATTTTTTCGATGCGCAACACCGAAAAATTGAAGTCTTAGAAATTCTTCCCCTCATCGAGGAAGAACGACAGGAACTTCTGCGGAGCCAACGGATGCAGTTCATCCTCTTCAGCTCTATACTCTCCGTACTGCTCCTGCTGGCCCTGTGGCTCATCCGCAGAACCATCTACCAAAACCGAGAGCTGAAAGAACGCCGCCAAGCACTCCTGGATATAACCCAACAGTTGCGCGCCAACAACAACGCCCTGCGCGAGTCTGAACGGATAAAGGAAAAGTACATCGGCTACTTCTTCCAGACCAACACCAAACTGATCACCGGAGCCAAGAAGGTTATTGATAAAGCCGCAAAAGCCATCTACGCCGCAGACTTTAAGGAGGCCAAGTTTCAGCTCAAATCCTTTAACGCAAAACGGCAAAACAAAGAACTCTTGCAGGATTTCGACGAAGTATTTCTAGCGCTATTTCCCGATTTCGTGAAAAAATTTCAAGTACTGTTCCCCCCAGAGGTCATCTGGCAAACCGAAGACAAAGACGAGCTCTCTCCCGAAATCCGAATCTTTGCCTTGATGCGCCTAGGCGTCAAAAACAACGATACGATTTCTAAAATCTTGGGCTATTCCGTCAATACCATCTACGCCTATCGCAGCAAGGTGCGGGGCAAATCACTCCTTGATAAAGAAGCCTTTGATCGGGCAGTTATGGAAATATCCTCAACTTAGGGGATGCTGGGAACGCGCCGCTTCTACGGCCAAAAAACAATGCCACTCCCCCTTGGGGAAGCGGCAAGTTTTCAATACACTACTTTTCAAGTCGCGCTTAGCGCGTACATTCATCATACTATAAAAACATTGTACCTGGTTGGTAAAGCACGCTGCAACACACTTAGTGACGCTGTGCTATTACTTTAAGTACAATACAATAATGAGGCTGCAAACAACTTCTAGCAAGTGAAATAGGTCTACATATAGATTTATAGCACACGGAACAACCCTAATCATTTGGCAGTCAAATGGTTAGACCCAAACAGGGCATTCTTGAATATAGATCGATTATGAAGTAAACGGCAGCGTTATGCGGCATGCGGGGGAGGTGTTCTGGGGGTTATCCCGTCGTCCACTCCGCTCCATCCTTGCCATCCTTGACGGTAATACCGGCATCGGAGAGCGCATCTCGGAGCTTGTCAGACATACCCCAGTTCTTTTCGGCACGGGCCTGGGCGCGTAGGTCGAGAACGAGGTCCATCACCTTGCTCAGTGTATCGCCGCCTGCACCTGCGGCCTCGCCTTCTTCCTTCAGTCCGAAAACATCGAAGAGTAAGGTGCCGAGGCCCTGCTTGAAAGCGTCGAGGGTTTCTTGGCTCACCTCCTTGAGGCTAAGCTGTCCGCCCTTGAGGGCGTTGATGCGGGAGACCATCTCGAACACCTTGGCGAGTGCCTTCGGGGTGTTGAAGTCGTTGTCCATTTCGGCGTAGGCTTCGGCCAGCAGGTTGGTGAGTTCTTTGCCTACGGTTCCGTTTTGCGCGCCGCCCTGGCCTTCTAGTTTCTGGAGGTTGCCCCAGGCTTCCATCAGGCGGGCGTAGCCTTTTTTACCGGCTTGGAGGGCGTCGTCCGTCAGGTCCATCGTGCTGCTGTAGTGGGTTTGCAACATGAAGAAGCGGAGGTTCATCGGCGAGTAGCTGTCCGTCACGTGTGGGCTATCTCCGGTAAAGAGTTGCTGCGGCGTGATGGTGTTGCCGTCGGATTTAGACATCTTCCGGCCGTTCATCAGCAGCATGTTCGTGTGGAGCCAGTAGCGCGCGCCGCCGCAGCCGCAGGAGCCGGCATTTTGGGCAATTTCGTTTTCGTGGTGCGGAAACTTGAGGTCGTTGCCGCCGCCGTGGATGTCGAATTCTTCGCCGAGGTACTTCGTGCTCATCGCCGAGCATTCGAGGTGCCAGCCGGGGAAACCTTCGCCCCAGGGGCTGTTCCAGCGCAGGATGTGGTCTTCGGTGGCCTTCATCCAGATGGCAAAATCGGAAGGGTTGCGCTTATCAGACTGGCTTTTCAGGGCGCGGCTTTCGGCCAGCAGCTCGTCGATTTTTCGGCCGGAGAGCGCGCCGTAGCGGCCATCGTTCTTTTCGTTGAAGGCCGCCACGTCGAAGTAGACGGAGCCGTTGGACTCATAGGCGTAGCCGTTCTTCAGGATTTCTTGCACCATCTCGATCTGCTCCAGGATGTGGCCGCTGGCGCGCGGCTCGATGCTGGGCGCGTGGTTGTTGAAGCGGCGCATCATTTCGTGGAAACCGACGGTGTATTTCTGGGCTACCTCCATCGGTTCCAGCTTCGCTACGCGAGCGCCTTTGCTCATCTTGTCTTCGCCTTCGTCGGTCAGGTGGCCAACGTCGGTGATGTTGCGCACGTAGCGCACTTTATAGCCCTTGTGCAGCAGGTAGCGGTAGATGATGTCGAAGCTCGTAAACGTCCGCACATTACCCAAATGGACGTCGCTGTACACGGTCGGCCCACAGACGTAGAGGCCGATGTGGCCTTCGGTGATGGGCTTAAAAACCTCCCTTTTGCGGGAGAGACTGTTGTATAACGTAAGGTCGTTGGACATTCTTGGGGCTGTTTGAGCGCGCAAATTTACGGCTTTTATGTAAGGTTTTGGGTTGCGGGAAAGTTGCTAGCCGAGGTAACCGGTGGGGGAGTTGAATTCTGGCCTGCCAACAGTGGCAAATGTTTGGGATTCCTAAAAGGGCAACGTTCAAATAGTAGACTAAAAGAACAAAAATATCTTTATTCGTGCAAAATTGTAAAAATAAGACACTTTAATACCTCTTATTTGTACATTTATGTCAAAATAAGAGAAAAAATGGATTCCAGCTACGCTATTCCGACAGAAAAAATTCTAGAACGGTTAAGGTTTGAAAACCCCTGGTGGATTACAGGAGCTATAGAACCTGACCTTGACCAGATGAAGCGACGCTTGTATTTCAACCTGTTTATGCCGTTGATTAAGGCGGAAAAATTTCGGAGAGCGGTGATCTTGATGGGGCCACGGCGCGTGGGAAAGACAGTGATGATGCACCACTCGATAGCAGGCTTGTTAGCAATGGGCTTACCGCCTGCGAACGTTCATTTTATTGGCATTGACAACCCGATTTACATTAACATGGGTTTGGAAGAGCTCTATAAGCTGGCACGTCAGGCCTCCAAACAAGACCATACCGAAGGGCAATTTGTTTTCTTTGATGAAATCCAGTATCTGAAAGATTGGGAACGGCACCTTAAAGTTTTAGTAGACAGCTACCCCAAAACAAGGTTTATCGTGTCGGGTTCTGCGGCAGCGGCGCTAAAACTCAAGAGCACGGAAAGCGGAGCAGGTAGATTCCATGACTTCATGCTCCCGCCGCTAACCTTTCAGGAATTCTTAGACCTGCAAGATTTGCAAGAACTTATTAAACCAACCCTTACTACCTACAACGGAAAAGAGACACCCTTTTACACGGCTTACGACATCAAGGAATTGAACCGACACTTTTTTCGTTACCTAAATTATGGCGGTTACCCCGAAGTGATTTTCAATGATTACATCCGTAAGAATATGTCCAACTACGTCAAGAACGACATAATTGACAAGGTTTTACTGCGCGATCTCCCAAGTCTGTACGGCATAAGAAATGTGCAGGAGCTTAATCGCTTTTTTGCGTACATCGCCTACAACACGGGTAAAGAATTTTCCTTGCAAAAGATGGCAAAGGATAGTGGCTTAGATAAATCCCTGTTGAAAAAGTACCTAGAATACCTAGAGGCAGCCTTTTTGGTCAAGGTTGTTCATAAAGTAGACGATACGGCTCGCCATTTTAAGAGAGTGACCGGGTTTAAGATTTACCTGACCAATGCTTCTTTGCGTACGGCGCTCTTCTCGCCCGTAGAACCCAGCGATCAAGAAGCTGGGAATGTGGTAGAAACGGCCATTTACGCTCAGTGGTTACATAGAAAAGAAGAACTCTACTACGCAAAGTGGAAATCGGGAAGAAAAGAAGGTGAAGTCGACATAATCTCCATCGATAACAAACGCCTAAAACCTGCATGGGCCGTGGAGGTGAAATGGAGTGACCGCTATCCTGCAAAGCCTGGCGAATTGAAAAGCCTTTTGGAATTCTGCAATAAAAACCAACTCACTACTGCCGTAGTCACCAGCATTACCAAAGAGGAAGTAATCGATTATCAAGGCGTTACA
>CALEDI010000326.1 GCA_937949535.1 uncultured Lewinella sp.
ATTTAAAGCTTCAAAAACGAAGCGCTGGAGTGGCTTTAGAAAAGCCGTCTTAAAAAAATTAAGACCAACAACAACATCTTTTAATTCTGTATTTTACAGGTACTTGTACATATAAAAAATTATTTACCTAGCGCCAATCAGCTGTCTTTTGCACAAAAAAGCAGCTGATCACTTCGCTTCTCTAAGCTTTTAGCTATTGCTCAGGTACCAAAATTTTATGATCTATACCCGACTCAGCCACCCATAGGTGTTTTTTTGTCGGATACTTTCTTCACCTCGGTAAAATTTTACCTCTGGTGACCGATTCAAGTAAGAAGCCAGGGCGCAGTTTATTCTTGCCCCGATCTTTAAAATAATAGGTATTGATTATCAACGACTTTCATCGCACCATTTGACAACCAGTGCTGACGTCCATCATACAATCTGAATTTCAAGACAAATTTCATTTGACTTTAAAATTGCAAACATTTTATTTTCAATTGCTTACGTTTCTCGATTTGACGAGATCACAATGAACTACGTCGATCTAAACATTTAACTAAAAAAGTTAACAATTAAAAAATTGAGGAGTGTATAAAGCGTAACATTTCGCTATATGCATCAAAGGTACGATTTTATTATCGTAAATCGCTAACACCACCGACATTAGCTAGAAAACGGCTTAATAATGACAGCTCCATTCGAATCAAAACACCGTACAGTCTGCCCCAGAATAGGGTGCCAGAGAGGTTCGCAGACTTGACTCGGTCGGTCCTTTAAGCGTCGTCCTTGCTCTGACTCAGGCCAACGAGAACGCCAGCACGGTTGCCGAAGGGGGCCCAACATCGCGCCAGAGGTGGTTCTCAAGCTGGGTTGAGTGCCTCCGGCACGATCTTCATTGTGCCGGAGGCCTACGGAATATACATGAGTTGACATGGGCCACAAAACCCCACCCCCAGCCCCTACCCCATCGGGGAGGGGAGCAAAACCGCTGCGGCTACCGCCTTCGCTAAATCGTTGGCAACGGTTATTTTTATCATTTAGAGACAAATTCTCGCAGTTACTACCAACTCTGCCCTAAAAACGCATTGCGTTTTCACCATCTCCCTGCCCCACGGGGAGGGCCGGGGTGGGGTTTCGGCACTCAACCCAGTCCTGATAGATAAGACGCTTTTTCCTACCTTCGCCCCATGCTGCTTCGTAACGCAAAAATCATTGACCTCAACGGCCCACACAACGGTAAAACACTTGATCTCCGGATTGAGGACGGGCTTATTGCTGAGCTGGCCCAAAGACTAAAAGCCAAGGACGGCGAAGAAATCAAAGACTGCGCTGGCCTGTGTATCAGCCCTGGCTTCACGGACGTTGGGGCCTACCTCGGCGACCCCGGCCACGAGGAGCGGGAAGACATCGAGAGCCTGCGGGCCGCCGCCGCCGCAGGCGGCTACACCACCGTTGGGGTATTGCCGAATACGGACCCCGTGCGGCAGTCCGTCGCAGATGTGGCCTATTTATTGGGGCACAACGGGGCGCACCCAACGGATTTGGCTCCGCTGGCGGCCCTCAGCAAAAACCTAGCAGGCAAGGACTTGACCGAGATGCTCGAACTCAACGGTGCAGGCGTATTGGTTTTTACCGACGGCCCCAAGCGCCGCGTCTCTGGGAGCCTGCTGAAACGCACCCTAGCATACGCCCGCGTACGCGACCTTGTAGTAATGATCTCGCCCTACGACGAGACGCTGGTGCCCGAAGGGCAGATGCACGAGGGCGAGGTGAGTACCAGTCTCGGCCTGCGCGGCATACCTGATATGAGCGAGACGATTCCGTTGAAGGAGGCACTAGACATATTGGCGTATACCGAAGGGATTCTGTACGTCCACTTGCTGTCTACCGCAGCGGGCGTAGCGGAGATAAGACGTGCAAAGGCGTTGGGGATGAAGGTGTACGCCACCGTCAGTGCGCACCACCTCCAGTTTACGGATGCGGAGCTGGCTGACTTTGACCCCAACTTCAAGATGCTGCCGCCGCTGCGCGGCGCGGCAGACCGAGAAGCCCTCATCGGGGGCCTCAAAGACGGCACCATCGACGCCATCGTGAGCAACCACGTAGCCCGCCACGGCGAAGAGAAAGACCTAGAGTTCTCGTACGCAGACTTCGGCGCTCTGGGCTTACAAACGGCCTTCCGGCAAGCACTGTTGGCGCTTGACGGACACCTTAGCTTAGCCGAAATTGTTGGCAAGTTCTCCGCTGCCCCCACATTGCTCCTCGGTTCCGCTCCCTTGCACCTGCGCGCCGCCGCCCCCGCAAACCTTACGCTCTTTGCGCCAGACGGCAAAAGCAAATTCTCCGCAGCCGAACTGAAGGGCAAAACGAAAAACAGCCCACTAATTGGCCAAACGTTGCCCGGGAAAATTCATGGTGTCGTCAACAACGGCACCGCGATCTGGAACCAGTAAAACACCCAAGAACTAAATACTACCTTTGCACTATGGACATCAGCGTCGTAGTACCCTCATTCAATGAAGAAGAATCCTTGCCGGAATTGACGGCTTGGATTGACCGCGTGATGAAGGCCCACAACCTAAGCTACGAAGTCTGGATCATCGACGACGGCAGCACCGACGATAGTTGGAAGGTGGTGCAACAGTTGCGTGAGAAAAACCCCAACATCAAGGCCGTGAAATTCCAGCGCAACTACGGCAAAAGCCCAGCACTCTACGTAGGCTTCAAACACGTCAGCGGCGACGTCGTCATCACGATGGACGCCGACCTTCAGGACAGTCCCGACGAGATCCCCGAGCTTTACCGCATGGTGAAAGAAGACGGTTTCGACCTCGTCTCCGGCTGGAAGCAGAAACGCCACGACCCGATTGGAAAAACCCTGCCGTCTAAGTTTTTCAACGCCGTTACCCGTATCGTAAGCGGTATAAAACTGCACGATTTCAACTGCGGGCTGAAGGCCTACCGCCAAAACGTGGTGAAATCCATCGAGGTCTACGGAGATATGCACCGCCACATGCCACTGCTGGCAAAATGGGCAGGTTTCAAGAACATCGGCGAAAAGGTAGTGGAGCACCGAGCGCGGAAATATGGCTACTCCAAATTCGGCATTTCCCGCCTCGTAACGGGCTTTCTCGACCTACTTTCGCTCATGTTCGTCGGCCAGTTTGGTAAGCGCCCCATGCACCTTTTCGGTACACTTGGCACGCTGATGTTCCTCGTTGGCCTAGGCAGTCTGCTCTACATTGGCAGCATGAAGCTGTACGCACTGGCCAACGGTATACCTAAGCTTCTTGTAGTAGAAAACCCGTGGTTTTACATTGGCCTCACCAGCATGGTGCTGGGTACCGTTTTGTTCGTTACTGGCTTTTTGGCTGAGCTGGTGTCTCGCTCTTCTTCCGATCGGAACAATTATTTGGTAGAGCAGGTGATGGTTTAGGGATGGGAAATAAATAAAGTTACAGTTCTTGGCCTGGCGATTTTGTTCCAGTTTTCTCCAAAAATTCTTTGCATAGCCTAAGCTACGGAAATAATTTTTGGTGAAAACTGGGGCAAAATAAGACGGCCAAGAACGTAAGTTTATTTGTTTCCCATCCCTTAGCGATCTCTAAGCCTGTTTTTTCATCTCCGCATACTTCTGGTAGAAACCGGGGATCGTCTCGATGCCTTTATAAAAGTTCCAAACCCCGAAGTGTTCGTTGGGGCTGTGCAGGCCGTCGGTATCGAAACCGAAGCCCATCAGGAGAGACTCAATGCCGAGTACCTTCTTGAACTCGGCGATGATAGGAATGGAACCGCCCTCATACATCGGTACAGGAATCTTGCCGAAAGCGGCCTCAAAAGCGGCCGAAGCGGCTTTATATTCCGGGCTATCTGTTGGGGTCACGTAGGGCTGTCCGCCGTGGTGAGGTTTCACCTCTACCTTTGCGCCTTCGGGTGCTAAAGAGGTGAAATACTCCGTGAACTGCTCCGTCGCTTTATGCCAATCTTGCTTGCTCACGAGGCGCATACTGATCTTGGCGTTGGCAACGGCCGGTATGATCGTTTTGGAGCCTTCCTCCATGAAACCGCCCCAAATACCGTTGCAATCCAACGTTGGCAAGATGCCGGTGCGCTCATAGGTATGGAAGCCTTCTTCGCCGTCGAGGGCATAAACGCCGGGGCTGTCCATGTACTCATCGGCATCGAAGGGGGCGTTGCGCATCATGTCGCGCTCTGCTTCGGAGGGGAAGACTACGTCGTCGTAGAAACCGGGGATGGTGATGTGTTTTTTCTCGTCCTTCAGCTTAGCGACCATTTCGCAGAGCGTATTGATGGGGTTGAGGACCGCGCCGCCGAAGAGGCCGGAGTGCATATCGGCGCGGGCGGTGGTCACTTTCACGTCGAGGTAAGTCAGGCCACGCAGGCCTACCGTGATGCTGGGGGCGTCCTTTGCCAGCAGGCTGGTGTCGGAGACGATGATCACATCGGCCGCAACGAGGTCTTTGTATTCTTGGAGGAAGGGGTACAGGCTGGGGCTACCGACTTCCTCTTCGCCTTCGATCATGAACTTCACGTTGCAGGGCAGGCTATCGGTCTGGATCATGGCTTCTACGGCCTTGACGTGGATGAACATCTGGCCTTTATCGTCCGTAGTACCTCGGCCGAAGATGGCGCCCTCGGGGTGCCGGTCTGTTTTACGGATTTCGGGTTCGAAGGGTTCGCTCAGCCACTCATCGAGCGGCGCGGCGGGCTGCACATCGTAGTGGCCGTAGACGAGTACGGTTGGCAAGGCGGGGTCGATGATCTTATCAGCGTACACGATCGGGTGGCCTTTGGTGGGGTAAAGGCTCACGTTTTCTAGGCCCGCCTCCACGAGGTAGGTCTGTACCAATACCGCGCAGTCGTGGGTATCCTGGTCGTGGGCCTTGTCCGTACTTACGCTAGGGATGCGGAGCATCGCGAAGAGCTCTTCGAGGTAGCGCTCGCGGTTTTGATCGATGTAAGCTTTCGTGGTCATGTCGTTTTTATTTGGTCTGGAGGGGCGAAGATAAGTTTTTGGGCGCGGACGCGGGTGCAGGGTGCTTTAGGAGACAGTGTTCAGCAATCAGCGTTCAGTGGTCAGGCGACTAACTGTAGCGGCGGCAGCCTGAATCCTGAACGCTGATTGCTGAACACTGCCTTAAATCTCCCCCTTAATTTTCTTCTGCACCACCTCCATTTTAGAGTTCACGCGGAGCTTCCGGTAGATGTTCTTGATGTGATCTCGGACGGTCTCGATGCTGATGTCTAGCCGCTCTCCGATTTCGCGGTAGGAGAGGTTGTCTACCAGCCCCTGCACGATGTCTAGCTGGCGGGCGGTGAGCTCGGTGGTGGGGTCGGTTGATTTCTTGATGCGCTGCTGGTTGTGGTAAGCCACCACCTGCCGCGCAATGCTGGGGCTCATGTACGACCCGCCCCGATGGACGGTATATACGGCATCGCGGATGATGTTGGGGTTCATCCGCTTTTTGCTGATGTAGCCGAAGGCTCCGGCCTGGAGGGCGCGGAAGATGTTGTCTGAATCATCGGAGTTGGTCAGCATGATGATGTCCAGCTCCGGCCATTTCGCCAATAGGCGGGGAATACCGACAATACCGTTGATCCCCGGCAGCATAATGTCTAGAAGTAAAGTATTGAGCGGCCGGTCTTTGGGCATGCCGGAGAGGAAGTCTTCCACGCTGGTAGCAGCAAGCTCAACCTGAACGTCGCGGCTTGCCTCGAAGCACTCTTCTACGCTGGCCAGCATGATGGGTTCGTCTTCTATTATTCCTAGGTGGATCATTGGAGGGGGGATTCAGGTTGCAGGTTGCAGGTTGCAAGTTGCAAGTTCGGGTTGCAATATACGGTGTGTTTTGAGGGAGGCTGGCCCTGACTTACCCGATCAAAAAGGCCACAATGATCAAAATGACCGCTCCTGCGGCAAAAAGCCGAATCCGTTCTGAGCGCCTTTCCTCTTCGCGTTGTTTCTTCCGTTGGATGTTGTGCGGCGTTTCTACGTCGTAATTGATGCGGCAGTCGTAGGTGAAGTTTTCGCCGCCGGTATGGTCGATGGAGACTTCGCAGAGCTGCTGGTCTAGGAAAAGGGTATAAGTTTTGGATTCCTTGACGCTGAAATCAATCGCGACAATGCTGTTGTTGCAGTGTACAACGACGTGGTGGGTCTTTTCCCCGTGGAAAAGGCCGAGTTGGTAGTTTTTGCCGTAGTGGCCGGTGATGTTCCAGGCGTGCTGTGCCATGGCGATGTTGGGTTCAGAAAGGGGCCTGCGCTAACGCGCTGCTATTCAAGGTAAAAGGTAAAGCAAAAATTCTGGACGAGAGGGACTTTAACATCCGGAGGGTTAAGGTGGTTAGCATTCAGGCTACCGCTGTTGTATTTGGCCGTCTGAATCCTGATCGCTGAATCCTAAGTCCTAAACCTAGGGTGTGTAATCTGTAATGAACTGTCTCCGCGCGCAACCCCCTCCCCAAACCCCTCCCCACGGGGGAGGGGCTTATAAAAACGCTGCGCGTTTTGATGATAGCCAGCAGACTAATTTATAGGCAGATTACACACCCTCCCCCTAAACCAGCCTACCGAATTCCGCTCAGGTCCGTCCCGTTCCAGTTTCCGTCTACTTCTAGTATTCGGAAGCGGGTAAACATTTCTTCTTTGTACCAGTCTCGTTCGCGGGTGAGTTTTACGGCTTCGGCGTGGTGTTTGCTTTTGTAGGCGAAGTTGCGCATGGCTTTTCCGCTCGTCCAGAGGCTGAAGGTGGCTTGCATAAAAACGGGGTACTCCCCTACCCCGATGCTTAGTTTGCGTTCGGGGTGGTTGTAGACGGAGGCACTGGTTTGGGGTACGTAGCGCCAGAAGTCTGCTAGTTTTCGGGTGCGGATGGTGGCGCGGGTGATGACGGCTACGGGGGCGTTGGGGTCGTGCTTTTCGGGTTGGGGAGTGAAGGGTTGCTGGCCGCCCCATTCGCCGTGGGTCATGGTAGCTTCGAGGTAGAAGGTCGTTTTTTCGGTTAGGTGCCTCTCGTTATTCCGCCACCAAGGGTGGGCGGCGAAGAACCGATCTGCGGCAGCGCGGCTGGCCCAGTGGCCCACGAAAGCGTAGACACCAAGGTTGGGCTTCAGCCCAAAGCCGTTGCCCGCGCCGCTGCCCAGCAGGCGGCCGAAGGCCAAGCCTTCCGTGCCCGCCAAAGGGCTGGGGAAAGGGAAGCCCGGCATGAGGCCCATTTGGGTGAAGATCCAGGCTTTGTTGCGCAGGCCTTCGTAGCGGAGGAGGGTTACGGTGGTTGTTTGTGCCATGTTTGGGTACTAACGCCGAAAGCTTGCTACGGTTTTGGGGAGATGCGAAGCCTAGGGTGTGTAATCTGCCTATAAATTAGTCCGCCGAATATTATCAAAACGCGCAGCGTTTTTATAAGCCCCTCCCCCCGTGGGGAGGGGTTTGGGGAGGGGGTTTTTGCGTGGAGAGAATACATTACAGATTACACACCCTAATGCTAAGCCCCAAGCCCATACAACTAAGTCCTATACTTGACGCGGTCACCAGAGGTGACCACGAAGTAGCAGCGCAGCTAAATTTTGCCGAGCCAAGTATAAGTAGGGTGCGGCAAAAATAGTACGCTCTTGTGCGCACATAAATTGCGCTTCAAGAAACA
>CALEDI010000327.1 GCA_937949535.1 uncultured Lewinella sp.
TTTGTTCATCCGGATCCGCAGCAAATGCCGATCTGCGTCTGTGAAGCTGCCCCGGCCGTGGAGCATGGTTTTGTTGTTGATGAAGATCAGGTCCCGATCTTCGAGGAAGAAGGTCTTCATCGAAGGGCTAGAACGAACGTGTTCCTTCAAGAAATTAAACGCCGCTAGTTGCTGGGGAGTGCAAAGGTCTGGAGCTGCAGCTAGTGCTTTCTCAAAGGTGTCGATTCGGAAGCGAATCTCTCCATCTCGCAGAACGGGGCCGAAGTTGAACTCCGGCTCGTTACCGGCCTTCTTACGGAATACATTGGGCACAATGAAGGGGTAGTCTGTCGTCCGCAGTATTTCCATTGCTTCCCGGCCTTCAGCTGTCGATGCGAGTTCTTGAAGTAAATCCTCTAAAGACAATAAGTAAGACTCCCCGCCTCCACAACGCGCTTTGTGCAGGGTCAGTAACCCAAAATAATCTTCAGGGTACTCGCTGTATTGGCTGTCGGTATGCAGGTCAGCTTCATGGTTGTGCTCAGAATAGGTTATCACCTTATTGCCGTCACCTCCTGCACCGCGAGACTTGATGTCCCAGATTATTGTTCCGGCCCGATCGTGCCCTATCGGTATACCGATCTCTTCAGAGAGGGTTAAATAAGCTTTTTCTAGTGCGGCCCCCTCTAGGGTAGGCTCGTAGTTAGGAATAAGAATCCAGCCCACACCTTCGAGAGCAGTACTTATACGTTGGGCCAAAGGTGTTTTTTTAACTGAGATTGAAGACATGTTTTTATTTTTTGAGTGAGTAGTCATTAGCATAAATCACCTCAATATCGCTTTTTTCGTAAAATTAGACGGCAGACTAACTCCACCTCTTCGGAGGAAAGCTCATGATAAAGTGGTAAGCAAAGTACGCGTGATGCAATGTCATCAGCTATTGGTGTAGGCCGCTTTTCCACATAGTCTAACTTGGAAAGACTTGGGTAAAAGTAACGCCTCGGGTAGATTTTAGCCCTGTTCAAGGCTTCAATAACTTTTAGTAGTTCTTGCTCTGAAGAGAATAAGATGGGGTAATATGCATAGTTGTAGGTTGTACCACTGGTTATTTCAGGAGTTTCACCGGCAACGCCCTTCAGCCATTTATCGTAAAGTTCAGATATCTCTTTTCGGCGCTCAATAATTTGAGGTACGTGGCCTAGGTTGGCTAAGCCCATAGCTGCGTGAAACTCAGAATTTTTTCCATTTATTCCAACTCCTTCAAAGGATGTTGCGGAAGTATGGCCAAAACTACGAAAGCGTGACATCTTTCTCAGCAGTTCGGGGTCTTTGGTGATCACGGCCCCTCCTTCAGTGGTGTGGAACAGTTTTGTGGCGTGGAAGCTACATGTAGAAATGTCTCCGTAAGAAAAAATGGATTTCCCTTTGTACTTAACCCCAAAAGCATGTGCGCCGTCGTAAATCACTTTCAAGCCGTGCCGGTCTGCTATGTCCTGAATTGCTTCAACATCACAAGCATTTCCGAATACATGCGTTGCCAGAATGCCCGAGGTGTTTGGTGTTATTAGGGCTTCTATCGTTGCGGGGTCGATGTTAAGGGTATGAGGGTCGATGTCGGCAAATACGGGCTGGCACCCTTCCCAAACCAGGCTGCTCGCGGTGGCTACGTAGGAGAAAGGCGTAGTGATTACTTCCCCTTTTAGGTCTAGGGCACGGATGGCAAACTGTAATGCAATAGTCCCGTTGCTAAGGAACAAGAGGTGGTCCACCCCCAAATGACGCTTGAGGTCTAGCTCAAGCTTATTCGCCAAGGGCCCTCCGTTCGTGAGCCAGTTGCGTTGCCATATGCCAGCAATTAGCTCATCGAATTCTTCTTTGGGAGGAAGAAAAGGTTTCGTGACAGGAATCATTTCAAGGTCGTTTTTTTTCTTTGAAGAAATGAAGTGGTTTTAGAAAACAACAGCCTTAGGTCTGGTTGCATAAGTAGACTCAACCCAAGGTACAGCAACAAATAAATAAACGTACTACCAATCGTTGAACCCCACAATGCACCTGCGTCCGCGCCCAAAATAGATTGAAGGTATAAGTAAATACCCCATGCTGGCAACATGGCTAGAGCCAAAATAATGAGCCACCGGTAAAACGCCCAAATCTGTCTCCAAAAGCTGAAGCCAAGGTCTCTGCCAACCAACCAACAGTTCATTAAAGTCCCTATGTAGGAAGTTGCTACGAGGCCAAATAAAAAAAAGTTGAACCCGTAAAACCACCCAAACAACAGCGGCATCAGCCGAAGCCCGGAGCGCAGAAGATTGTAATGGAAGTTTTTCCGAGACAACCCATTTGCTAGTAAAGCATTGACGAGGAGCGAGTTGATCGGGTAGTTGAAAAGGCTAAACATCAGTATTTGAAAAATACCAACACTAGGCAACCACTTCTCACTAAATAAAGTCACGATGATGAGTTCTGCGCTCAGTATCAGTACGCCAGACAGTAAGAAAGTGCCCCAAGCAGTAAGCCCCGTAACTTTGAAGAAAAGCGCTTTGAATTTGTCTTGCTCGTTTTGGAGTTTACTGAAAACAGGCAGGTATACCTTCATGACAACCCCAGAAGTATACCGAACTACCAATTGGCTAAGCGATTGCGAGCGGGTGAAAAAACCTAGAGTTGCCGGGTTGAAAAGCTTACCAATAAATAGAGCGTAAACCTCAGTTATACTCCGAGACAACAAATGTGCCGCAAAAACAAAGCGGCCAAAACTGCTAATCTCCCGCAAACGTGTAAGGGAGAAACTTCGCCCCGGTTGCCAGTCGGCGGCCCACCATAAAACCAGCACTCCAAGAATACCACCGGCTAGGCTTTGCCCCACCAACGCATAAACACCGTAGCCAAGGAAGGCCATCACGACGCCTACCAAACCTCCTCCAGCTCCTGCAATGAACGACCGAATACCTAGCTCCTTGAACCGCAACTCCCGGGTGAAAATAGCATTATGAACCACACTTAAAGCACCGATCGGAACGAGCAAGGATAGCCAGCGCACCAAGTCCGTAACAACGCCGTTTTCGTAAAATATACCGATAGCGGGAGCAAGAAAATATAGTGCGGCCATCACTAAAACACCAATGCCCAAATTGAAGTAGAAAACGGAATCAAAACTAGTAGCATCAACGGTTTCAGCTTGGATCAAGGCCTTTGAAAAACCTCCGTCTACTAGAAGGTTTAAAATGGCAATGAACGCCATCGACATCCCCACCAGGCCAAAATCTTCCGGGGAGAGCAACCTCGCAAGTACAATGGAGACCAAGAACGTTACCCCCTGGCGAGAAAAATCTCCCAAGAAACTCCATCCCAGTGCCGAAGCTTGGTCTCTTTTACTTATCTCGTTACTCATGAATAGCTTGGTTTCTAGCTGTTGTATTAGCGGCGTACTGCTCTGAGGATTTTTCTAGTAAGTTGTTAATAATACTGCAATGTTAGAAAAAATATAAGTGGTGGCCCCAAAAGAAAACCATAATCATATAAGAGTTGGCTTTCATCCTATAAACGGATACTTTAGGCGCGGCATCAACATGTTTTAGGGCGCGGCCGCAGGGTGCAAGGGGAAGTTTTTCAGGACGTTGCCCTTTCCCGCAACCACCCTCCTCCGCCTGTGTTATCCGTTCATGTCCTCCAAGCAAAAAATAGTAGTCGCCATCGGCGGCAGCTCCGGCAGCCTCTACGCCAAACTCCTCCTTGATCGCCTCGCTGCGCTTTCCGACCAGTGGGAAGCCGTCGGTGTCGTCCTGACCGGCAACGGCAAGTACAACTGGGAACTCGAACTCGGCGAACCCTTTGACCCCGCCAACTACCCCAACTTCGATTACTACGAGAAGAACAACTTCCACGCGCCCTTCGCCTCCGGCTCCGCCAAGTACGGCACCATGCTCGTATGCCCTTGCAGCATGGGCCTGCTGGCGCGTATCGCTACCGGCGTCAGCGCAGACCTGATTACCCGCGCCGCAGACGTAATCATGAAAGAACGCCGCCGCCTCATCGTAGTGCCGCGCGAGACGCCGCTCAGCCTCATCCACCTCCGCAACATGACCACCATTACCGAAGCGGGCGGCATCATCTGCCCCGCCATCCCGAGCTTTTACTCTGGCGCGGAGAGCAAGGAGGAAATCGCCCTTACGGTCATTGATCGGGTGCTGGACTTGGCCGGTTTTGAACTGGACAGCTATCGGTGGGGAGAGTAGGCCCAGCGAAACTCACCACAAAAACGCCCCAACAACCCCTTCTACTTTGTTGCGCCGTGATGCCCAGTCGTGGCCATCAATTAGTTTGGTCTCCACCCCGCTTTCAAGCCTGGCTTGCCAATGGGCGGCGGAGAGTGCTGCCCGCTCGGGGCGTTGTAGCCGCGTCCCGTCTTGGACGTAAGGCGCGTCGCCGGCCATGAAGAGGCAAAGATCGTTGCCTGCCGCAGACAACCATTCCGGAGACAAGGTAAGCTCGCGGCCAAACAGGTAGCGCGCATAAGCCAAGGTCGTATAGACGTCGGTATCGATGAACAATACGCCGTCTGCTTGGGCGATACCGGCCTGAATGGCTGCCGCCTGGCGGTCGGCAATTTTGAGCAAGTCCTCGAAAACCACCTCGTCGGTATGGCCAATGATCTCGCGCGCAGTTTCAGGGACGAAAGCCGTAGCGTATTGCTCCGCTAGGTATTGGGTCAGGGTCGATTTTCCAGTAGATTCTGTACCGTGGAGGACGATGCGTTGTACGAAGTAAGGCGCGGCCGCAGGTGCGAGGTAATTCCTGAAGCGGTAAGGGTTCGCCCTTATCATTGTGGCAGACACGTTCACCTTGGCGCGGTCTGGGTCAAAGAGGCGGTAACCGATCCCCCAGAACTCGGCTACGTAACGAACGTAAGCTTCCGAGCCGATGATCAGGTCAGTATCGGGCACCCACTCCCGCAGCTTGGTGGTCCATAATTGGCTGATGGCTCGGCTGGATTCCGAAGTGGCGGGGAGATCTTCGTCACGGAACTCGATGCGGCGGATTTCGACAGCGGGATGATCGGCAAAGGTGGTGCGTAACCAGTGTTCCCGGTGCTCGCCGGAGATGGGTTCGGTTGCTTCTACGCAGAGCAAAACCGTTACGCGGTCGGCCTGCGTTAGGGCGAAGTCGATCAAGGCAAGGTGGCCCCGGTGTAGGGGCATGAATTTCCCGATTACGAGCGCTTTCATTTGCTAGTGTTTTGATGGGGTGGGAAAAGCGTTCAGGGTGCGCCACCATCGCCAGCCGCCCAGCGTTGCGAGGCAAAGGAAGACGATGTACTCCAAGCCAACAAGCAAAATACCTTTGCTGAAATACAG
Source organism: uncultured Lewinella sp. (assembly GCA_937949535.1). GTDB lineage: Bacteria > Bacteroidota > Bacteroidia > Chitinophagales > Saprospiraceae > Neolewinella. The sequence continues at coordinate 5,334 of CALEDI010000327.1, forward strand.
CACAATGGAAACCACATCAACGAGTACCCAAAGCACCCAGCTTTCGAGGTAACGGCGGGCCAGCAGAAAGGTGGCAACTACGCTGCTAACCGTAGTAAAAGCATCGGCGAAAGGGAAGGCTGCCGGTTCTGGAAAAAAAACCGGCGCCCACTGGTGAATGTGGCGCATAACCAAACCTTGCACCAGCGTCCCCGCCCCAATCAGCCCCACCCAGCGCAACCGCCAAACGGTTGGCAAGACCTGTATGGCTTCTTCCGCTGGCGAGCTTTTGCTGCGCCAGAAATACCAACCGTAGAGGCTCATCCCCAAGAAATACACTTGCAGTAGCGCATCTGAATACAAGCGGAAATGGTAGAATAATACAGCGAAACAAACGACGTTGACCAGCCCAACCGGCCACGTGCCTACGTGGTTCTTGACGGCCAACCAGACGCTGACGAGACCGGTTAGGGTTCCGATCATTTCTAGCCAAGAAATGTCGTATTCGAGGAGGGTAATTGCGGTGTCCATGGACGGGGTTTACCAGCGATAGGTGAAGGAAAGCCAGCCGTTGCGGCTGGCGCGGCGGTGGAAAGTCGGCTGACCAAAAACGTCGAGTTGGCCGTTGGTGGCGTAGGCCTCGTTGGTCAGGTTGAAGGCATGGGCGGCAACGGTCCAGTTGTCGTTCGTCCAAGAAATTCGGGCGTCAAGCGTCACGAAAGCCGCGAGCTTATACTCGTTCGCTAGGTCGAGAAAACTTTCGCCTTGGTAGCGACTGCTCAGGCCAAAGGACCAAGCCCCGGTGGTGTAAACTGCGCCGTTGTTTAGCAGTACCGACGGGCTGAGAACGGGCGCAAAATCTGTACCGTCCTGCTTGATTTTGTTGTCGGACAGTGCTCCATTGGTATTGATTTCAAACTTGGGGGAAGGGCGGTAACTAAGCTGGTATTCAAGGCCTGCGCGGTAAGATTGGGCAACGGAAGCGCGCAGTGGCAAGCCATTGGGGCCGAAGGCACCATTCAGCACAATCTCGTTCTGAAAACGCAGGTAAAAAGCGTTGATAGCGTACGCTGTTTTGCTGTTTTTGCTGCGCAAACCGAGGGCGTGTTCGAAGACCGTTTCGGGTTCTGTGACGTAGAGGAGCGGGCCGTTGGGGGCAAGAACTAGGTTGTCTTCTCCACCAAAAAGATCGTTGCGGGTAGGCTCGCGGCTCGTACTTCCGTGGCGGTAATAGAGGTGGTGGTTGCCGAGTGTGTAGGTGGCTGAAAGCTCGTAGTTCAGGAAGGTGTTTCGTTGGGTTTCTAGCGCAACGTCGCCGTCGTAGTTGAAGGCAACGAAGCGAAGTTGGGCGGCGGCGCGCAGGTGCAAAGCGTTGGTTTTGCGGGCTACGGATACCGACTGGCTAACATCGTTTTTCAGACCGGTATTGACGTACAGCTCCCCGATGCCTTCTTCCCGCCCGGTGTGCCGTCGGCGGTAGTCTTGCCCGTGCAAGCCAGCTTTTAGTTCCCAGTTGTTGTTCTCGTAGGCGAGGTTGGTTAGTGCGCCGAGGTTGTGGTAGCGGAAGGCATAGTTGAAGAGCCCAACGCCAATGTCTTCACCGAGAAAGTTGTTGAGGTCGAAGTCGTAGTTGCCGTCTTGGAAGCCGTAGTAGAGGCTGGTAGACCACTGCAAAGCCGGAGATACTAACCGGGTGTATTGCGCTTTGGTCAGGGTGGTGGTGAAGTTGTCTTGTTCGAGTTCGCTGTTGGCGTTGTAGCGTGGGTCTTCGTTCAGCAGAGAATCGGTCACCCCCAACCAAGCCATTTGGTTTTGCTGGTTGCCGCCAAAGAAAGTAAACTTGAGGAGGTCTTTCTCCCTTACCCTACCGGCCTGCAAAAAGGCCGACCGGCCAGTATGGTCGCTGCTTCGCTTGTATCCATCGGAGCCTAAGGCGGTTGCCCGGCCGTAGATGCTCCATCCGCCCTCACCGAGGTTGCGCCGCAGAGCGGCCGAGGCCCGGTAGCTGTTGAAGGAGCCGTAGCCCGCTTGTAGTTCGGTGAAGGGTTTGCCCGTCAGGGCAGGGGAGAGGAGCTGGACCGACCCTGCGTAGGCCGCCGTACCATTTACGCCGACGTTGACCCCCGGCTGTACCTGTACCGCACGGATGCTGGAGAGTAGGTCTGCGTAGTTGTTGAAGTAGAAGCCTTGGTCTTCCGGCTCGTTGAGCGGCACACCATCTAGCGTGAAGTTGAGCCGCGTCTGATCAATACCTCGTAGCCGGAAGTAGGCATAGCCAAAGGCACTACCCGCGTCGGTGAAGGCCGTTACCGAAGGCTGCCGCTCCAGTAGCAGCGCTGGTTCTTGCCCGTAGTAGCCTGAGGTGAGGTCTTGCTGGTCTAAAACGGAGACCGGCCGGGCTTCAGCGCTGCCTGCCCAGGCTGGCGCGGCCACCGTGACCGGCGCCAGTTCGAGACTGTCCTGAGCAGCGAGCGTAAAAAAGAAAAACAGTGTTAGTAGGGTGAGGATGTATTTCATGGACCTTGTTCGGGGGTTCCTTAATGCTTTACAAAGGTATAGGATTTTCACTTAGTTTGCAAATAAAGCTAAGTGAAGGTTGTTTTCTACCCTTCTTAGGGCTAACACCGTAGCGGTTGTTCGTCGGTGCAAGGAGGCCGTATATCTTAAAGTTTCTCGCCCCTGCAACCCCAGCCCCATCTCCGTCGTCACTCTACTACCTTGCATTAAGATTTAGTACTTTTTAACCCAAACCCCAACCCAAATGAAAAACCTGATTTTTTCCCTCCTTGCTCTTTTTACCTTCTCCACTGCACCTGCGGCCGCGCACACTACTTCTCCTTCACCAGGTGAACCACTCATCGTGCGCAGCAAGGTGATGGAAGGCGGCCTCGAGGTCCTTATGGCTAACTTAGAGAAAGTCAAAACCGTGCTTACCCTCACCAACCTAGACACTAAGCGGGAGATGTTCTCTGACCGCATCCGGAAGCACAACGGCTACAGCTACAACCTGAACATGGATAAGCTGAAGCCAGGCCGCTACCTCCTCTCTGTTACGAAGGGCAAGCAAGTGCGCAAGCAAGTGCTGCTTGTCACTAAAAAAGGTGTGATGTGTAGTGCTTGGAAGTAACCTTGCGACCGCAAAAAGCGTTTAGCGTTCAGCATTCAGCACCTACTGTTGGGTACTAAATGCTGGCTGCTAAACGCTAATAGCTAAACTCTTCCCCGTGCGTTATTTCCTACTTCTCGTTTCTGCTCTGCTTCTTGTCTCTTGCGGCTCCGGCGAAATCCCGATCCCCAAGCCTCGCTCTTACCCGCGCGTATTGTACCCCGTTCAGGCGTATGAAAGCTTTGCGGCAGACTATTGCCCTTTCAGTTTCGATAAGCCCGTATCGGCAACCGTCAATAAAGAAGAAACCTATTTTGAAGATACCCCTCCGGATGAGTGCTGGTTTGATGTCCGCCTAGCAGAATCGCTCAACGGCAGCATCCACTTCTCCTACTACCCCATCAGTACGTACTCAGATTTTGAGGCCTACCGAGACCAAGCCTTCAAACTGACCGGTAAGCACATCGAACGCGCCAGCAATATCGAGGAAATTGTGATCGACCGGCCGGAGGCTAGGGTTCACGGTATTGCCTTCGACGTGGCTGGCCCTGCGGCCAGCCCTTTCCAGTTTTACCTCACCGATTCTACGAGCCACTTCCTTCGTGGCGCACTCTACTTCGATGCCAAGGTGAATCCGGATTCTATTGCTCCGGTGGTGGCGTTTGCGAAGGAGGATATTTTTCGGTTGATGGAGTCGTTTGAGTGGAGGGAGTAATCGTGCCTGAAATAAAACCCTGTTAGTGTTGCCTTTTCTGTTTCGTTTACATCTTAAGACTATAATCAGCACATACTACTTTATGCGTCTACTTTTACTCTGCTTATTAATTCAATTGAGCAGCAGCTTGCTCTTTGCTCAAAGCCCGGTCAATCTTGGTGTGATCGATCAGAACATCACCGATCGGCGAGCGAGCAACCTCCACACGACCTACAATACACCGGTGGGGCAAGTAGTACTGATGCAAGATTATGTTGAGCGAAACATGCCGTGGATGTTGTTCGATGGCAGTGCCGTTTCCACTTTTCACCGCGAGCCTACGGATGATTTTGACTATGTCATAAAAGCTCAGGTTGGCGCTTTCTTCCTAGTTAATGACCGAAACAGCCTAACGAGTATTAGCCTCAAGGAGATAAACATCACGACCGGAGCTGTTCGATCATTGTTTACCGACAACGGCGGGCATAAATCTAGCGCTTCCCTAGGGCTAGGCTACGCCTACCTAGACAACAACCAAACGGTGTGGGCAACCGACGGAACGCCCGAAGGAACCATCCGTGTAGCGGAAGGCCTTACCGATGTTACTATGCACGCCTTCGGCGATCGTGTGTTGGTTGCTTCAGCACAAGGCCTTTTCGTTACGGACGGCACGGAAGCCGGATCATTTAAACTGCTGAACGATGCAATCTCTCGTTTTGCAAATGGGCAGTTGTTTGAAGACCGTTACATCATTTGGCAAGGAAACTTCATTTTGATCACAGACGGAACCGAAGACGGTACCGAGTTTCTACTGCCAATTACGCAAGATCAATTCCTTTTCAATCTCACAGTTACGAACGACGGCTTGGTATTCATCGTCCGAAACCCAGAAACGGGCCGAGAGGTTTGGACTTCAGACGGAACGCCGGGCGGAACCCAGTTGCTCACCGAACTCAACCCCGGCCCAGACGATGGGGCCAGTACGATCACTACCGGCAACGCCAACCATTTACTTTTCAGGGGAGGAAACTCCGAACCCGGAGCAACGCTTTTCTACGCTTCTCCTCGAGGCTTGAACCCCTTATTGGATTTAACTGCGTCTACCATCAATTGGCGACCTATCCTAGTCGCTTCTCCTACCACAGACACAACACTGTTTTTTACCACCAATCACCTTTCTGGCCAGCAAGTATTATGGAGGACCCGCCCCGAAGGACCTGCGGTCAGTCTGGACACTTTCCCTACCGGAGTCTTGGTCTACACACAATTCATAACGGCAGGGAACGCTTTGTTTTTTCAGGGAGGTGATGATGCCGACGTATTGTACCGAGTAGGGAGTTCAGACACCCAAATAAGTCCGGTTGATACCATTGGTGACTTTTCAGGTGATTGGCGCGTAGTGGCCGATACACTTTATTATCCCCTGCCAGATGAAGGCCCTGTCGATCCGGAGACCCGTAAATTTCGCAAAGTCGCGGAAATGGGTACCCCACAAGAAATGAGTTTTGCGCTAAGCCGAACGGATGAGACGAGCCCCATTTTTGGGCTAGACGATGCGCCTTATGCCATCGGTATAGACCCTTTGCGCGCAGCCGCAATCCATGAAATCAATGGGCAAGAAGCAGGTGGAGTTATCGATTTATTCCCCTACAACAACCCGTCTTTTGTAGAGATCATCGCTAAAGCGGGCGGTGTTGTTTATGCTAATTATGAAGATGGCCTATACGCCATCCTGCCTGGTTCGGAACGAGCCGAACGCATAGACGACCGGGTGCCAAACAACCAGACCCTTGATGTAGTGGGGGAATACCTCATCTACAAAGTTCAGGGCAACGACTACAAACTTGTGAGCCCTACGGGCGCAGTAACCTTCACAATGCCATCACCCTACCGAGGGCTACTTGGTCGTTTCGTATGGTTCGAGGGGCAGGTGTACTTCATCGTTAACAATTCTAGCCCCTCTCGGACCGAATTCTATTTTGCCACCTTCTCGCCCGATGCACCAGCCACCGTGTCAACTATTCTTAGCTACGTTGACCCAGACAATAGCCTAGAAGGTGCTCGGTTTGCCACCCGCAATATTGCGATCGGTAACGGCCGTATGTACTTGCCCTACCCAACCTTAAGCAACGGCTGGGAAGTTGGTATTAGCGACGGCACACCTGCTGGAACAACCCTCTTTCTCGACCTCATCTCCGGCCCGTCGTCTAGTACGCCGCGCACAATTCTGGCAACTGATGACCGCCTTGCGGTTCGGACTTTAGCCGAGGTGAACAACAAAACGCTCTACCTCGGCTTCCTTGATCAAAACCGTAGTTCGTGGCACGACATCGAGTTTCAAAACGATCAACTTATTAGCCTGGCGCGCAGCGCCAGCCATACTTTTGTTGGGCGGCGTACTCCAACCTTGGGAGATGACGAGGCCATTATCATCAGCGATCAAAACAGCAGCGAACGGCGCACTACGCTTAGCCTGAATAGCCCTTACTATGAACTTTCTACCGGAGATGTTGCCTTCTGGTCCGACATAGACGAACTAACCATCACGGCCGGTCCTGAGGAATCCGACGAAATTGAAACCATACCAAACGGAGACATTGTTCAGAACCACCTTGTCTTCGGCAACTTACTTTTCACCAAAGGCAGAGAGGTCAGTCAATACTTTGTAGACTATCTCGACCTCAACTCTCGGGAGCGAGGGCGTGTGAATGGGGTTGTTCTCGGCTTTTCCGACAACTACTTCGCAACCGCCGAACGCCTATACTTTGTAGGCACCTCTCCTATCCCCGATCAGGAGGTTCATTTCTTAACGCTATCTGCTGCGCAGAACATTACCGGCCGGGTTTTTACCGACTCAAACGGTAACGGAATAGAAGACGGCACCGAAGGCCCACTCCCTGGTGTACTTATAAAAGCAAGCGGAAACCGCAACACCCAAACCCGAACCGACGAAGATGGGCGCTTCAGTCTCGCGCTCCCTCAAGGCGAAAATTATGTAATTAGCCCAGACGGAGAAGACTGTGCTGTCATCACTTCTACGCCCACGGAAATCAGCATCTTTACCGGCAGCACCCAAAACGATTCGCTCGTTTTTGGTTTGCAACAAACCGGCTTTGATCTTGGTCTGCGTACAAACATCACAACTGCGCCCATACGTTGCAGCTTCACTGTTCCTATCTGGCTTACCGTAAGCAACAACGGCTGTACTCCACTGACGAACAATGTTGTTTTTTACCCAGACGAAAGCACCGTTTACGTCAGCGCAACACAAGAGCCCATTAGCATTAGTGCAGATTCCCTTACTTGGGTTACCCCTGAGTTATTGCCCGGAGAGCAGTGGGCCGTACAACTGTTAATGGTCATGCCCAACGAAGACAGCGTCGGCGAGCCGGTAGCGTTTACCCTCAGTGCCAACGGCACTGCGCCAGACAACCAACAGACAACAGCTACGAGCAACTACGCGCCGCAACTACGCTGCGCCATCGACCCCAACGACAAACTCGTATCGCCCGCCCGCCAAGAAGAAGGAAACAACAACTACACAAGGGTAGACGAAACGCTCACCTACACCATCCGTTTTCAAAATACGGGCAACGATACCGCAATTAACGTCAGGCTTGAAGATCAACTGTCTGAAGGCTTAATTTGGGACAGCTTTAAGCCCGTTGCAGCAAGCCACGACTACCGAGTCGCTGTGTCGGAACAAGGCAAACTCGAGATTTTCTTCGACGAGATCTTCCTGCCCGACAGCAACGTAAACGAAGCCGCAAGCCACGGCTTTTTCGCCTTCGATATTGCCCTCACTACCGAGGCCCTAAATACAACCGTCTCCAACACCGCAGGGATCTACTTCGACTTTAACGCGCCCGTCATTACCAATACCATCCGGAGCACAATTGTCGAATTCCTAGATGAAGACATGGACGGGTTCAACTTCTGGGAGGAGTGCGACGACACAAACAATAACATCTTCCCCGGTGCGGAAGAAATTCCGGGCAATGGCATCGATGAAGACTGCGACGGAGATGACCGGCCAGTATCAACCCTGAGCCCATTACCTGGCACACTACAACTTTACCCCAACCCCGCCTCCGAGCGGGTATGGCTGTCTTATGACTTACCAACCGCTCTCATTGTAGACATTTACGATGGGCGCGGCCGCAGGATGCAAAGAACGTTATTAGAGAACAGTACAACGATCAACTTAAGTCAGCTCTCCTCCGGAGCTTACTTGTTCAGAATCACCGATCCACATTCCGGAAGTGCAACTTCTCGGATCGTGGTTGTCGAATAACGCAAGAACGAAACCATAGACAACTGTCTTGATTCGGCGCCCCTTAGCTACAAAGACTTCGCGTAATTCTTGATTACTTCTTCCCCTTCTTAACCTCCTCCGCAGCGTCCAACAAATCCTGCGTAGCCTTCTTCAGCTCCTCAATGTCTTCGGTTGCTTCCTCAACGGTCTTCGTTTTGGCGGGGGCTTTGGGCTTCGCTTTTGATTTAGAGCGGCTCCGCTTGCGCTTCGGCTTGGTCTCTGCTTCCTCTTTAGCGGCGGCTTTTGCTTTTTCTTCCAGTACTGCTTTTGCTTCTGCGGCGGCTTCTTCGTCTACTTCTGCGGCTTTTGCTTTGGCGGGGAAGGGCTTCTTGCTGAAGCTCAACTCGTCTTTGCCCAAGTCGGTGTAGATGGTGTCTCCGGCAACGAACTTGCCCGCGATGAGGTCTTTGGAGAGTTCATCGGCGAGGTCAGCCTGCAAGACGCGCTTCATTGGGCGAGCACCAAACTGGGGGTCGTAGCCACGCTCAGCGAGCCAGTCTAAAGCGCGTTCGCTGATCTTCAGCATCATGCCTTGGCGAGCGAGCATCTTCTCCGTCTTGCGCAGCAGCAAGCGAGCAATCTTCTTGATCTCCTCCAAGCTCAAAGGCGTGAACATGATGCGCTCATCAATCCGGTTGAGGAACTCAGGGCGGAGCTCTTCCTTGAGGTATTCAAATACTTCTTCTTTGGTGGTCGCGATGATGTCGGCGCGGTGCTCGGGGCCTACGCTGGCCAAGTCTTCGAAGTTCTCAAGGATCTTGTCTGCGCCCATGTTGGACGTCATGATGATGAGCGTATTCTTGAAGCTTGCTACGCGGCCTCGGTTGTCCGTCAAACGGCCATCGTCAAGCACCTGCAAGAGGATGTTGAAGGTATCTGGGTGGGCCTTCTCAATTTCGTCGAGCAAGACGATAGAGTAGGGGCGCTGGCGGACGGCTTCGGTCAGTTGGCCGCCTTCGTCGTAGCCAACGTATCCGGGAGGGGCACCTACCAAGCGGCTCACGGTGTGGCGTTCTTGGTACTCCGACATGTCGATGCGGGTGATGGCGTTTTCGTCGTTGAAGAGCACCTCGGCGAGGGCCTTGGCGAGTTCTGTCTTACCAACGCCGGTAGGGCCGAGGAAGATGAAGGAACCGATGGGGCGGTTTTCGTCTTGCAGCCCAGCACGGCTTCTACGCACGGCGTCGGAGACGGCAATCACCGCTTCGTCTTGGCCGATGAGGCGCTTGTGTAATTCGTCTTCCAGTTTGAGGAGTTTTTCCCGTTCGCTCTGCATCATGCGGGTAACGGGGATGCCCGTCCAGCGGGCAACTACCTCTGCGATGTCTTCGGCGGTTACTTCCTCGTTGGTGAAGCGTTTTTCGTCGGGCAGTTGCTCCAATTCTTTTTCGGCGTCGTCGATCTGCTTCTGGATGTCGGCGAGTTGGCCGTAACGGATTTTGGCTACGGTCTCGAAGTCGCTGGCGCGTTCGGCTTGCTCGGCGAGGTGCTCCAGTTCTTCCATCTTCTTTTTGAGGTTCTGGCTGTTGTCTACCAAATCCTTCTCCATCGTCCAGCGGGCGCGCAAAGAGTCGCGGCCTTCGCGGGCGTTGGCGATTTGCTCTTCGATAAGTTTTAGCTTGGGGGCGCTGCCTTCGCGCTTGATCGCTTCGCGCTCAATCTCCAACTGGCGGACTTTGCGGTCGGCTTCGTCCACTTCTTCCGGCACGCTGTCCAGCTCTAGGCGGAGGCGGGCTGCGGACTCATCAATCAGGTCGATCGCCTTATCGGGTAGGAAGCGGTCTGCGATGTAGCGGTTACTGAGTTCGGCTGCGGCAACGAGGGCTTCGTCTAGGATTTCAATCTTGTGGTACACCTCGTAGCGTTCCTGAAGGCCGCGCAAGATGGAGATGGTGTCTTCTACGCTCGGCTCCTCGATGCGGACGGTCTGGAAACGACGAACGAGTGCCTTGTCTTTCTCGAAGTATTTCTGGTACTCGTCTAGCGTAGTTGCGCCGATGGTGCGGAGGTCTCCGCGCGCCAGTGCGGGTTTCAGGATGTTGGCGGCGTCCATCGCGCCGTTGCCGCCTCCTGCACCGATGAGGGTATGGATTTCGTCTACGAAAAGGACGTAGCGGCCGTTGCTGTCGGATACTTCTTTGATGATGCCTTTAAGGCGTTCTTCAAAGTCGCCTTTATATTTTGCTCCGGCGAGCATCCCCGCAATATCGAGCACGAAGATGCGCTTCTCCAGCAGGCTTTCGGGCACGTCGCCCTTCACGATTCGCCAAGCGATGCCTTCTACGATGGCGGTTTTACCTACCCCCGGCTCACCGATCAGGAGGGGGTTGTTTTTCTTACGGCGGCTCAGGATTTGTAGCAGGCGGCGGATCTCTTCGTCGCGGCCTACAATGGGGTCCAGCTTACCGTCTTCGGCGCGCTGGTTGAGGTTGATGGTGTACTTCTCGAGGAGGTTGTAGGTGTTGTCGTCTCCCGGCTCGGAAACGGTTTTGCCTTTACGTAGCTCCTTGATGGCGTTGCGGATGCCTTCGTTGGTTGCGCCGAGTTCCTTCATGATCCGAGCGCCTTTGTCGCTCGCGCCCTGGATGATGCCGAGCAGCATCAACTCAATAGAAATATATTGGTCACCAAAATCTTTGAGCATCTTTTTGGCGCGGCTCAGGGCGCGGTTGGCGTCGTTGGTGAGGTATTGCTTGGTAGCTCCTTTCACCTTGGGGTAATCAATGAGGGCTTCTTTGATTTCGCGACGAACGGCTTCGCCGTTGAGGCCTACCTTTTTGAAAATGAAATCCGCTACGGATTCGTCAACGGTCATTATACCGGCCAGCAAGTGGGGGGTGTCCACTTGTTGTTGGTCCATCTCTTTAGCAATCTTCTGGGCCTGAATGATGGCCTCTTGGGCTTTCGTGGTGAAATTTTCGTACGTCATAGGGACGCAAGATAAGGGGTAGAGGGTAAAGGGAGAAAGGCGAAAAGGTGTAAAGGGCTAGGGACTCGGCAGAGGGCTTGTTTTTACCGTTCTATGTGGGTGTTTTAACGACAGGAAAGGAGAGGGAATTGAAAATTTTTGATTCAACATTCAGTATTTAAAACTTGGCTGCCGCACGTTGGAGGCGTTTCGGGTGGGCGCGGCCGCAGGTGCAAGGGGGAGGTTGAATTGGCCGTGTTACTTACTTGCCTTTCCCTTGCCACAAAACCACTACGGTATAAAACAGAATTTTAAAATCTAAGCCCAAAGACCGGTTCTCGATGTAGAGAATGTCGAACTTTAGCCGCTGGACCATCTCGTCTACATTGCTGGCGTAACCGTACTTCACCTGCCCCCAACTGGTGATGCCGGGGCGTACCTTCAAGAGGTGGCGGTAATGTGGGGCTCGGGCACTGATGAGGTCGATGTAGTATTGGCGCTCGGGGCGGGGCCCAACCAAAGACATATCTCCGCGCAGCACGTTCCAGAACTGCGGCAACTCGTCTAGCCGCCACTTGCGCATCACGCCGCCCCAAGGCGTACAGCGGTTGTCGGTATCACTGCTGAGCTGTGGCCCAGCGGCCTCCGCGTCGGTGTACATACTCCGAAACTTGATGATGTTGAACGGCCGGCCGTTCAGCCCAATCCGCTCCTGCTGGTAAAAAATAGGCCCTTTGCTAGACAGCCGAACCCGCACCGCGATGTAGACCAGTAGAGGCGCCAGCAACAACAACATCACCGCCGAAACTCCTAAGTCCATCAGCCGCTTCACGACGCGCTGCCAGCGCGGCATCATGTTTTGCTGGATCTCGATCAAGACCGCCCCGAACACATGGTCCATCTTCACCGAGCCGAGCATGATGTCGTACATATCGGGAATGATCTTCACCAGCAGGCGGTCTTCGTAGTCGAAGAGTACGTTCATCAGTTCGCGCAGCCGGTTGTGTTGGCTCGTCTCGATGGCGATGATGACTTCCTCAACGTTGTGCTCCTCGATGACGGCGGAGAGCTTGTGTAGGCTGCCCAAAAAAGGCAGCTCCTCGGCCAGCAGCGGCGGCGCTTCGCGCCGCGAATCCACGAAGCCAACAAAACGATAACCCAACCCTTTCTGCTGCGCCCGAACCTCTCGGTACAAACCAAGCGCAGCTTCGCTACCGCCAACGATGAGGGTGTTGAAACTCACTTCCCCGTTTTTTAAGCGACGACTAGCGCGCGTCAAGAGCACCATCCGGAACAAGGCCGTAATCGAGAAGTGTAGCCCGATCAGGGTAAGTACGCCCTGGTAATAATCGTGGTAGTCAGAAGCTTTGTCGTCCAATAAAACCGTGAAAAACAGGATGACCACGCCAACAACGGTAAGCAAGAGCGTATGCGCCAGCGTCCGTAAGCGGCTTAGCCGGTAGAGGTCTCGGTACTGATCGAATAAGGTGTAACCAAGTACCCACCCCAACGAAATGAAAAGACTACCCCAATAGTAGTTGACGTCGCCCGTCAGGCTTTCTATCGTCACGATCTGGCCTTCCTTCCCGCTGCGGATCAGGAAGAACACCGTCCAGGCTAGCCAAGCCGCGAGGAAGTCGGCCACAACGTACACACGCCGATCTTTCCGGCGGCGGAGCGCCGTGTCGGGTCGGATACTTTCGGGAGATTTACCAATCAGAGGACTCAAACGCTAGAAGTGAACCAGTTTAATGTTGTCGAGATAAACCGTGCCTTCCGTCGCGTCTTGCGGCAGGATGGTCGCCAGATTGACCTGCACGGGGTCTAGCTGAAGGTCCACGATAATGTCGGTGATGTTGAAGTAGATCTTGGTCCATTCTCCTCTTGGCCGGAAGCCAGGGTCGAATATACTGGGGTTGCTGAGCCCACTGTCTCCACTTACCCCAATCCGCCCTTCTGCGGTACTGAGGAAGTCCATCTCCAACCAAACGTAGCGCCGTGTTCCCGTGAGGTCGAAGAAGCGTTCGGCAGAAGCGACTTCAAAGACCGGGTTGTCTGTAGTAAGGCTGATCTTTCCGCTAAAGTCTCCGCTACGAACTATTTCTTGGGTTGGTGCTAAAGTCCCCGTTCCGTTCACCACTTGGGTAAATGCGCGGGTAGCCCCCAACTCAAAGGTCTCGAACATAGAGAAACGAACCTCTGGCTTATAAGTGATGCTCAGCGTGCCAACGTCGGTGGTTACTCCGGCGGCGAGGTCTAGGGTGAGGTTTACGGGGGTGTAGAAGTCGTAGGGTTCGGGAGCTGCGCTAACGCCGTTTTGCCGAACGCCCGGCTCGAAGCGCATTTGCGTACTACCGGCCCGAGGCACGGGGATGCGGGCCGGCAGCCCGAACACCCCGATGAACTCCGCATCGGCGAAGACCCAAACCTCGGGGATTTCCGAAGTCGGTTCGCCTTGGCCCGGGGTAGATAGCTCGAAGCCCGTTACGGTAATGAAGGCCGGCACGAGGTCGGTATCTGGCGGGCAGCCGGTTAGGGTAAGGAGAATGGAGGCCAGGAGGAAGAGGAGGGTAGGTACTCGCTGCGCTCGTGACCTCACCCCCAACCCCCGAAGGGAGAGCGACGTTGGAGGTGTGGATACTCCGCCTTCGTTAGGTTGTTGTTCAGGGGTACATTTTCCCGTAATACTATTCATAAACAAGCATTCAATGTTCTTAAACCTCCGCGTTGGGCAAGCGCTCTTGGTTGGCTTCTACGGCGGCGGTGATGCGGTGTGCTAGGTCTAACGCTCTGTAACCATCTTCGATGGTGACGGCGGTGGGTTTTCCTTGTGTTATGCTGTCTGCAAGACTTTCCAGCTCCAGTTGGATGGCGTTGACGGGGCCGCTGTCGGGTTGGTCTACATGGATGATGCGTGGGCCTTTGGGAGTATTTAACGGAAACTGCTGGCCGTCTTCGGGCAGCTGGGCGTCCATTTCAAATAGGCGGACGATCTCAGACTTTTTCTCCAGCAGATCGAGGCTGATGTAGGCGTCGGGCTGGAAGAGGCGCACCTTGCGCATATTCTTGAGGCTGATGCGGGAGGCCGTTAGGTTGGCTACTGCGCCGCCCTTGAACTCGATGCGGGCATTCACGATGTCTGGTGTGTCGGACACAACAGATACGCCGCTGGCGCGCACCTCGGCCACTTCGTCGTCGGCCAGCTTCAGGATGATGTCTAGATCGTGGATCATCAGGTCTAGCACTACGCTCACGTCTACGCCCCTGGGGTTGAACATCGCTAGCCTGTGGGCCTCGATGAAGTAGGGCTTCACCGTCAAGTCGCCGAGGGCAAGTAGGGCGGGGTTGAAACGTTCTACGTGGCCCACCTGAACCATCTTGCCCGTTCTCCGGCTCAGCTCAATAAGTTCCTTGGCTTCTTCCAGCGTTCGGGTTAGTGGTTTTTCTACGAAAACGTGGCAGCCGCCGAGTAGGGCCAACTTGGCCATCGCGTGGTGGGTTGGGGTGGGCGTCACGATGTCGATCACCTCGCTGGCTGCGATCAACGCCTCGGGGCTGTCGTAGGCTTTGAGGTGAAATTCTTCCGATACGCGCCTGGCCGTATCTGGGTCGGCATCGTAAAAGCCAATCAGGTCATAGCGTGCTTTCGCCAAACGAATACACTTGAGGTGAATTTTACCGAGGTGGCCGGTGCCGAGTAGTCCAATTTTTAGCATAGGACAAAGGTAACGTGATAGATTTATAACTTTTGCGCGTAGTCTTTGTGTGGATGACGGAGAATTACACCTACAGAACTCTCGTCAACCCACCCACCATAAGCCTTGGGGGTAAGGCACAAAAAAAGCGATCAGCATTTAGGGGTACCTGAATGCTGGTCGCTAAAAAATATCAACTAATGAAAAACACAGTAATCTCCTGCGAAAAAGCGGGACGATTCATGTTTCTGCTAACTCAGTTATTCCTGTCGTCGGCGAAAAGTTCCTGGGTGAGTTTGAATGATAATTTGCGGATCGAATGCAGGTCCCCATTCAAACGTTCCTTCAATGGTGAACTCATCAATAAATTTCCCCCTGAAACGGGTTTCTAAATCAAACTCCCCTCCAGTCGGGTCAGGTACAAAGTAATCTCCTCCTCCAGCGGAAAAAGATATGCTGTCCATTCCGTTGTCAAGCCTAGTCTGTCTGCCGAATACGGGAGTGAAAATGGGCCTTGAAGCAGTGGAACTTGGAAATTCCATCTGAATATTTCTACAGCAACCATTTACAATGGTATCTTCCTCAAAATAAAAGATCATACCTATATCGGTCAGGCATCCATTCATGTCTGAATAGAATTCTCTTGATTCGAGTTCACGGCACTCTATGTCGCCAATCCGGACTTTAGGCTCGGGGCAATCGCACGTTTCATCTACGGTGTTTGTGTCGAACCCAAAGGTACAAGTAAATGGTTCGACGAGTGGGCCAGGCACGGGTTGGTCGTCGTCCATGCACCCGGTTGATAAGATAGAGGAGGCCGCTAGACATAACGTGAAAATATTTTGAAATCTCATGAGTTATCTGTTTAGGTGTATTTTTCGGACATTTGATATGCCATTTTTGATGCTATGAACCAAGTATATCCCAGCAGCCAAGCCTGAGTTTTCTAGGTAGCGCTTCATTCCAAAATCAGTGATGGTGGCGTTTGCCTGGCTTGTTCCAATGAGTTTGCCATTTATTGTGAAGTAGCGATATTCTGTTTTATTCAGGTGTGCCTCATTAAAAGATTCGTTATTAGTTGTTAGGTCGAAGGCCTTTCCTCCTATTATTGCTGGCCCTATGATTGTATCAACACTAGGCTTCAATTGGCATTTTTCATCGTCAAAGCGACGACTTGCGAGAGCTGTTCCGAACTCGTATTGGGTGTAGTACCTACCCAGTCGGTCTCCTAAGAAATCGAAGTTGTCATTTGCTCGACTCCTTATAAAACTTGCCGCGTCAACTTGAAGATTTAGCTGGGAAGAAACGGGGGGGATTAAGTTTGCTAACGGAATACTGGCATCAAATGAACGTGATATGTAAGAGACTTCAGTTCGGTCAAGGCAACACTCCTCATCATCTCTTGATGATGCTAAGCCGGCAGGGTGTACAGTTGCTATTGAAAAGCCTGAAGCTAAAGTGACTTCGCTCTGCCAAGAACGCATCCCCATAGAAATGAGCCGGGCTCTTGTCGCTATTCCTATTTCGGTTGGAATATTAGGTTGTAATGTAATATCTGGCTGAAGGTCCAGTCTGCTTGGAGCAAGTTGTACTTGTAGCTGAGAGGAACATTCTCCTGAATTTATCGTAGAGCTAGTCGTGAAAATATCTGCGATGTCGTCACCGATTTCATCAACCAACATAACCTGGGTTGGGCCAAAAGCCGTGCTGCTGGAATCTCCAACAATGATAGTAGCGACTAGTGTTGCTATCCCAAAAGTGGCACTGATGGCAGATGACCAGAATTCAGAATTTGGCATTTGTCCACAACTGTCTCTTGCCGTATTTACAAACCCGCCAAGAAACGTGAACTCTCCTGTAGCAGTGCCGTCTCTTTTTAGTTGATAAGCTAAAGCGATATCTTCACCTGCGGCAAATGCATTTTTTTCTCCGCTACCGCTTCCTATTTGTGAGCGGACACCAATTTGTGATTCATAAAATATACGACTACGTGCAATCTTGTTACATCCACAGTTCTCGGGAGTTGCTCCAGCGTTGCAAAAGAGATTCATACTGATACGAGATTCAAGTGTGAAATCATTGGGCAGGTCACTTAAAGAACTTACATCGGTAACTGTTGCACCGTTTGCCCCCACTGCTCCGCCAAAAGGTGTATTTCTGGATTCTCTTCCACCGTCTGAATACGCACGCCATGCTTTAGCGGCACCGGCTGTGTGAAGTTGAAACTCAAGTTTATTAGCATCCTCCTCGAGTATAGGGCCTTCATCTAAAACGTTACCTCGGATGTAATCAAGTTCACCTGGATTAAGAAAAAACTGATGAAGTACCTGCTCACAATTGCATCCCCGAGCTGTTTTTTCTAACACTAAAGATTCATCAAATAAGTCAGCCATAACATTAACTGCTTTTCCTTTTAAGAAGTAACGTTGGAAAAAAGATGCTTTTTCGAAGTCAGGTACATCACTACTTGAAAGAATCTCACGATAAGTATTAGGCTGAGAACCGCTGTTGATACTTAATTGTGCAATTAGTTCATACAAAGACGCAGACACAGGTAGTAGTCTACCTGATTCATAACTGGATTTAAAATGGCCAAGCAATGTTTTTTTTCCACAATCATTGAAATATGATACAGAAAAGTCACGCCCAAGGGGGAGATTAGATATATGGAAATGTTGACCTTTCTCGTAGAAAACGGCAACATATTTTGTCTCAAATTGATCGGTAACAACTAATTGATCAGAGAAATAGGTAGATGCAGCGTCATTCACAGTAATGTAGCATTCTGCATACTTCTCTAGAGTTACGGGGCTGAAAGCGTCCGCAACCATGATGCCGCATTGCTGGACGGTGTTAATGTTTGGATTAGTGGGGACAGTTTGTGCTCGTATAGGTGGAAAAAAGAAGAGGAATAGTATGAACAGCACAATTGTATTCGCTATTTTATGGTATGGTATGGTACATAGAATAAGAATTTAGAGGGGTGAATCATAATTGAACAGCCCTGTTTTCAAAATAAAGATATGGAAAAAAACGATTAGGACAAAATAATATTTACTTGTTTAGACTTTCATGTGCCCCGTCTCCCACCCGACACACCCATTCCCAAAAACTAATTAACTTCGCCAACCACCACATCCCCCCCGTTCAGCATGAGACTATCCCTTACCTACCTTGCGCTTCTACTCCTCCTCTGCACCTGCGGCCGCGCCCCCAAGAAGCCCAGCCCGAACCCCCTGCCCACCGCCCTCAGCCTGAACGGTGAAGCCGACGGCGAACGCAAAGAAACCGCCCGCGAAGCATGGGAAGAACGCCTGCACGCCACTGCCCCCGGCACCGACTGGCGCAAACTAGAAGCCCGCAACGCCATGGCCCGCCACCAAAAACGCAAGGGCGGCCCCCGCCAAAAAACGGTAGAAACCTTCGCCGACGGCCTAATTACCGGAGAGTGGTTTGAGCGCGGAAGCAAGTACACCGCTGGCTCCGTACACGACGTGGCCCAAGACCCACTAGACCCCAACCGCCTATTTGTACTCGCCGACGGCGGCTCGGTATGGGAAATGGACTACGAAAACGAAACGTGGAAACTGGTACAGCACGATATTGAATTCGACGCACAGTACCTCGGCTTCGCCCCCACAACCGAAGGCCGAAACATGATCGCCTACGCCGGCCGCCGCCCAATGTACTCCACCGACGACGGCAGGAGCTGGGAATACGCCACCGTAAGCAACCAAAACGGACCCATAAACGGAGACGACATCAACAACTTCTTCAGCGCAACCCTAGCCGACAGCACGATGCTGACCACCATGGTGGTAAACGACAGTGCCTACGAAGTCTACCGCTCTACCGACGGCGGCGTGCGCTACCAAAAAGTAAACCAACCCCCCACTCGTGTTGGAAACCGCGAACAAGAAATGACCCACCTGCACCACGCCCCCGGCACCGGCCGAACCTTCGTGGTGATGAAACAAATGCGCACCGACCCGCAGGTGAACCTCTACGAAATGAAAGCCGACGGAGACGACTACACCTACGAACTGCTCACCAACCAACCCATCGTAACCGAAAGCTTCTTCCGCTGCCGCGTAGCGGCAGCCGTGCAGCCCGGAACCGACAGCCTAAGGATGTACCTCCAAGCCGACAACCAGCTCTTCCGCAGCGACAACGACGGCCTAGACTGGACCGAAATGCCCACCCTAGAAACCAAGCCATGGAGCAACCAACCCATCTACGTCCGGCCCACCAACCCCGATTTCGTCGCCTTCGGCGCCGTAGAACTATTCGTGAGCTACGACGGCGGCGAAACCTTCAAACAGCCCAACCGCTGGTTTGATTACTACAACGATACCGAAAAATACGTCCACGCCGACATCATGAACATCACCCAGATCACCGAAGCCGACGGTACGCCCCGCCTGCTGGTGAGCAACCACGGCGGCCTGAACCGACGAGACGAAACGGACAGCCTCTGGTACAACATCGCCAACGAAGACCTCAACGTAGCCCAGTACTACGACGTGCGCACCAACCCCCAAGACCCCACGCTCATTTTTGCGGGGTCGCAGGATCAAGGAATGCAGCTTCTTGAGCAAAGCAGGGCCGGAGACCGGGAAATCCTCGGTGGTTACCAATACATCAGCGGAGACTACGGCCACCTCGAATTCAGTCAAGACGGCGAAGTCATCTTCTGCCACTACCCCTTCGGGACAACCTATGCCTTTTTCGACGTCCTCGGAGAGGCCTTTGACTGGTCTAGCTTCGAGATTGATAGCGAAGACGAATTCATCTGGATCACGCCTGCGATGGCCCCCCCGGGGCCGGGGACGAAGTTCTACGTCGGCGGCGGCAGCGCTATTGAAGGCGACCCCGGCTCCTACCTGATTGAAGTGACGATGGACCGCGATAACTTCGGTGAAATGACGGCCGAGAACAAACCGTATAACTTCCTAGAGTCTGCGGCCGGCAACATTTCCGCCATGAACTACTCGCCGCTGAACCCAGACCGATTCTACGTCGCTACCGAGCAGGGCCGCTTCTTCGCCTCCGACGACCGGGGGGAAGCCTGGGAAGAAACCCTCAACTTTTTGCCCGAAGGCTGGTACCTCTACGGCCAAGCCATCCATGCTTCCCGCACCGAGCCGGAGACCGTCTGGCTCGCTGGGTCGGGCTACAACAACCCAGCCGTTTGGCGCTCTACCGACGGCGGCCAAAATTTTGAACCGCTGAGCGATGGCCTGCCGCCCACCACGGTGATTGGCCTAGCCAGCAATAAAGCCGAAACCTTGCTCTTTGCCGCCACCGAGGCGGGGCCTTTCGTGTACGTGATGGCCGAGGAGCGTTGGTATGACCTCACGGGCCAGTTTGCGCCAACTCAACGCTACACCTCCGTTGAGTTCATCGACGAGGAAAACCTTGCCCGCTTCGGTACCTACGGCCGAGGCCTTTGGGATTTCCAGGTGGAGGAAGTCGTCTCTGCCCGCGAAGAATTCGCTGGCAAGGAACTGCTGAAAATTTACCCGAACCCCGCTTCCGGAAGCACCACCGTTGAAGGAGAAGCGGCCGCTTACCGTCTGTATGACCTTACCGGCCGAGAAGTCTCCCGTGTTCAAGCATTGGGGGCGCGGACGCAGGTGCAAGTGAAGGGTTTAAAAGCTGGGCTCTACTTCGTTCAACCACTGGACGAAAACGGAAGGGCTTTGGGGCTGGGGCAGCGGTTGGTCGTGGAGTGATGATGATGATTCAGCATTTCTTAACTTGCGGACTTTCTATTGGTGGCTTGGAAGGCTTGAGATCAGCACCAACCGGACGCCCGCAGGTCCAGTAAATCCTTGCGCTTCGCTTCAGGATTCACTGGACGCTACGGGGTCCGGTTGTCGATTTTATCACTAACGCCCAACGAGCGAAGCGAGCAGAGCCGTCTCCCCTCTCCACCGGAGAGGGGCCGGGGGTGAGGTTACGAGCGCAGCGAGCTGCCTCGTCGTTGATGCCAAAATCAAACTTTACATACCACTAAGAACTGACACAAAACCTGTGAACACCCCCCTCCTCCATGACGCAAAAAGACTACAGCCCCTTCGCCAATCGCCTCCGCAAGATGGCCAAACATTACGGTAAATGGGCGCGCCGGCAGGAGATTGAGGTCTACCGAATCTACGACGCGGACCTGGATGAATTCCCCATCCTCGTAGACCGGTACGCCGAGCAGGTCTACGTCTCCCTCTATCACCGCAGAGGCGAAGTCTGGACCGACGACGACTACCAAGACCGCAAACTCGCCTACCGAGACATCATCACCGAAGTCCTCAGCGTTGGCCGAGACGATGTGTTCTTCAAACTCCGCAAACGCCAGCGCGGAACGGACCAATACGAGAAGCTCAGCATCGCTAAGCGCGAGTTTACCGTCGTCGAAAACGGGCTCGGCTTCATCGTCAACCTTACCGACTACCTCGATACGGGCCTCTACGCCGACCACCGAGATACCCGCATGATGGTGGCGCAGCGCGCCAACGGCAAGCGGGTACTCCACCTCTTTGCCTACACCTGCTCCTTCGGCCTCTACGCCGCCGCCGCCGATGCCTTCCGCGTAGACAGCCTCGATGTATCCAATACCTACCTCGAATGGGGCAAGCGCAACTTCGAACTCAACGAAATAGATGCCAGCAAACACCGCTTCATCCGGACCGACATCCTCGAATGGCTCCGAGACCCCAAACTAACGAAGTACGACCTCATCATCATCACGCCCCCAACCTTCTCCAACTCAAAAATGATGAAGGAACCTTT
>CALEDI010000328.1 GCA_937949535.1 uncultured Lewinella sp.
GTCGCCATCAGGTCAATGACGCCATCTGTGCCATCGGCACAGAACGACCCTGTGGTGGTAATGTCTACGCTTAGCGCAGGACAAGACTGCGACTCACAAGTCTCTACTGTTGCTTGCGAGTCTCCACAGGCTCCGGTGTTGCGGGCTATAACACTGATGGTTACAGATTCTCCTTCGGCAAGCCCAGTCACCAGCATATCGGTGGGGCCTTGGGTCACGACTGCGTCCACTGGTTGGTCGGTGATCGTTACGTTGAAGTCGGTGGCGGTTGGGTGGCTCCAACTGAAGCCCACTTGGTCTAGGTCTAGGTTTTCACAAACGATCGTTGGCGGCGCGATTACGCCGTCTACTTCCAACGTTTCGGTTACCGTTGGGCCAGTACATTGGGCGTTGGAGGCCACAAGGGAAACCGTCTGGGTTCCGGGGTTATTGAAGGTTACTTGGTGCGGGCCTGCGCCGGTGGCGGTGGCGGGGGTAGCCCCCGCGCCGAAGTTCCACGCAAAGGTGAGGCCCGTAGGGTCGCCGTCGTAGGTCATCGTTGCCATTCCGCCTTCGCAGACTGCGGCGGTGCTGATGGTGAAATCGGAGGATGGGGGAGCAACTACGGTTAGTTCTACAGTCGCCTCATCAGAACACGTTCCTTCGGTGTAACGCGCTGTGATGGTATTCGTGCCTACGTCCGCGGCAGCGGGGTCAAATTGGCTTCCGGTTACGCCGGGTCCAGACCATTCTAAGGTACCGCCGCCAGAGACGGTTGCGGTTAGGTTTATGGTACCGCCTGAGCCATCGGAGCAGAAAGAACCTGCTGGGGTAGTAATTGTGGGGGTTACGTCTGCGCAAACATTATTGGTACAACTGGTCGAGTTTTCTGCGCCTGGGCAGGCTACTAAGTTGGCGCTCGCAACCGGCGTAACGCTTATGGTAACCGGCGTGCCGGGTGTTACCCCTGTAACAAGCAGTTCCGAATCAAAGACCTCTTCCATTGGTTGCGGCACACCTCCGATGGTAACCACGACATTGAAAAACTGCTGCCCAACATCGTTCCAATCGAAGAACATCTCATCGTCGTTCGGGAAGTTACAGTCGGCAAAGGTGATTGCCGGAAGGTCGGGTAAAATCTCAACACTACCGGGGTCTGAGACATTGGTGCATCCAAAGTCATCAGTGACCCGGACTTCAACGTTAGCTGCTGGGTTGTTGATGTCTACAGTTAGCGTCTCGTCTGTACCAACAATTACGCCATCTACGACCCACTCGAAGTCATAATTGGGTTCTCCACCAGTAACTGTGGCGGTCAGTTCAACACTTCCATCACTACAGATGACTGGGTCTACTGGCGTTACACTAACAGTTGGCAGCTCAAAGATGGAGTACGGTGTCGGGTCCAATGCCCTGGAACATCCCGAAGGGTTGGTAACCGTAAGGTTGAGTAAGTAATCATCTGGCGCAGTTCCGGAAATGGAATAAGAAGTACCTGACCCAGCGCCACCATCCCAGCTAAACGTCCATCCCGGCGGGAAGGCGTTTCCGTTCGCTAATACGGCATAAAAAGTAATGTCTGGGCCTACGCCATTGGGGGATTCGCAGGTAGCGAAACCGGGGTCTGCCTGAATTTCAATGGCTATTTCATCCGCGATGAAGATCTGTTGTTCTAAGGTAACATCACATCCGTTTGCGTCGGTAGCCGTGACCGTGATGGTGGCTAGGCCTTCTGCATCAGCGGTATAAGACAGTTCTGGTCCGGTTTCGGGCAAGCGTGTGCCTGCGGGGTCAAACCAAGCGAAGGATGCCCCCCCATCGGTTACAGTGAAGACTACATCATCACCGAAGCAAACGATGTCGTTGTCGACGGAGAGGGATGGGGTGAAGTCGACGTAAGAAACATCAACCTCTTCTTCAGGCCCAGTACAACCATCTACGGTTACGGCAAGGGTATATGTTCCTTCCACTGCGGGGTCAGCGGTTAAAGGGTTTTGCAAAGTAGAAGAGAAGCCCCCTGGGCCGGTCCAGTTGTAAGTAATTACTGCACCGGGGAACGTTGTTGAGCCGAGTAATGGAATCGGCCCGCCCTGCGGGCAAGTTTCTACGAAGTCTGGTATGGCATCTGGCGCCGGAGCATCATCGATGGTTACGAATATGGACCGCGGGCAGGAGTTGGAGAGGTTGATCGCTTCAACGTTATAGTCTCCTGCGGGGAGGTTCTCTGCTAACTGCTCTCCCCCACAGCCATTACAAGTGAATACTGCGGCTCCGTCGTCGTCACGAATCGTAAAGTTGAAGGCCTCGCTTAGGTCCAGCCCTCCGTTTCCTGTAACCAATAGGGAACCATCTGCTGTACCTGGGCAGCTGACCGTTGTCGGAATAGCCAGAGGGTCCGCATCGTCACAGACAACAACACTGGCGAGCACATCGAAGGTAGCACCGCTGTTACAGCCGGTCTCGGTCCAAGAACCCGCATCACCATCGCTAAAAACTGATATTAGAATACTAAGGTCTTCTCCCGTAAAGGTATTGGTAGCTGGGGGGCAATCACGTACATTCATTCGCCAACACCATTGGGTGGGTGTTGGGTAATTCACACAACCACTAGCACCATCTCCGTAATTGTTGCCGGGCCCAAAAGCACCTTCTGGGCAACTACCATTAACTCCCTGCGAGCTGTTGTAAGCAAAGCCCCGGGCAAAAGATCGCCCGCTATCACACCCCGTCCACCCTCCGGGGTAATAGGCCCAAGAGCCCTGTCCATCACATGAAGCAGGAGTCTGGATATTGGTTATCGAGTTTATATCCCATCCTGGACCAAACTCCGGCACAACGGAGTGCAGCCATTCAATTGTACCACTTGCGTTTCCTTCCCACTCCGTCAATGTAAAGCAGACATCAACCGATTCCCCACAACCATAAACACCCGTAGCATTAAGTGGGCTCAGCGTGATGAAGCCGTTGTCTCCCTGAAAACAGGAACCACAAAGAACCGTACTCTCGAGTGTTATGTCAAAAGTTCCTACATCATCTGGGGCGGAACCCGCAACAAAGAAAAAGACGCGCTGCCCGGGAGAGGTAAAAAAAGTAGCCCCTACATCTCCTGCATTAACGCTACAGGCCTGTGCTTGGAGGCTTCCACAATCATCTCCCAAATACACCACCAATTGGGTACCCGCCATAGTAGCATTAGTGATCTCAATTGTAGTGTTCTTACCCGCAGCTCTGAAGGTGTACCAAACCTCCGCTGCAGGAGCAGACTGACCAGGGTTACAGTTAAGCAACGGGAAAGGCTCAACTGGCGTAGCTCCAACATTTGTTCCTGAAGAAGTAACCCTTTCGGTAGTACCATCATCTCCGGGGCAACTAAGAATCCGGTTAAACTCCAGCGAAATAGCACCAAAACAGTCGTCATTAGCAGGTTGCGCCCACAACATAGCGGGCAGCAAAACAAATACTAAACACAGGGACGAATAAATAAAAGGCTTCATCAATAAGAAGGCTTTGCAGCACGCAAAGCAAAATCAACATTCGAGCCAGGGCCGAACGGGCTATGTAGTTTAGGTGTTGTAAAGTAAAATTAGTGGTGGAGAGTAACCGTAATTGTGTTAGGACCTGAGTACAAAAATCAATTTTGCAGCGAATGCTACGATTGATAAAATAAAAACTAGGAGATTTCACATCTCCTTAAGCGTCCGCAAAATACACTTTATGTTTGCATTTATGAAGCACAAACCATTCAATCGTCGAACCAACGACCTTAAAGACGCCCCTAGCCGACTTTTTTTGGTAATGTTGGGTGCCTTTTTCTTGTTCGCAGTTGTTGTAGCCGCAACCGGAGCTGGGCTTAGCTCCTCTGGGCTAATCAACTTACACGACATAGCAGGGCAAACAAGCTCCGAAAACGGACGGCAATGGCTGCGTTTATACCTGATGCTTAGCAACTTACTGCCCTTTGCGGCCACCGCGCTTTTAGCACTGGTCATTGTGTTCCAGAAGCGCTGGAAGGCAGCAGCGGGACTGGCGGTTGCTCCGCCTCAAAACGCTACCTTAGTAGCAACACTGTTTTTCTTGGTGGCCCTCCCGATGGTCGGCTGGCTTGCCTATCTAAATTTACAGCTTCCTTTGCCCGATTGGATGCAGCGAAACGAGGAAAATACCGATATTCTGCTGAAGGGCATCCTAAACATGACAACGGTTCCGGAGTTCGTTTTGGCCTTTATTACCGTAGCCATTACGCCGGCGATTGGCGAAGAATTGCTGCTCCGTGGAGTAGTTCAGCGGCGCATTCTTCGACCCTTTTTCGGAAACCCACACTTGGCCATCTGGGTAGCGGCCATTCTTTTCAGCGCTATGCACCTTGAGTTTGGGGGCTTTGCGCCAAGAATGGTGCTGGGGGTGTTGCTGGGTTATGCCTACTATTGGACCCGGTCTTTGTGGGTCCCGATTGGCCTTCATTTGTTGTTCAACGGCCTCCAAGTAATAGCCGCCTATGTGAGCGGCAATTTTGACCCCGAAGCAGAACTGACCGATACCCCAGCTTGGTGGATGGGGGTTGGGAGCCTCATTTTGGTGGTCGTTCTTGGCGTTTACGCAGAGCGCAACTTCGTCGGAGCGGATGAGCAAGATCAAGCGCAAGAAGAATGGCTTGCAGACGCAGATTAAGGAGGCGCGGCCGCAGGTGCGAGGAACGCTTTCCTCGGCGTTCCCTACCGAGGTGTTTGCAAACACCTTCAAACACCAGTTTCTCCATCCAAAAAAACAAAACACAACAATGAACTACCTCGACGTAAGCGCACAAGCAGGTGCACGCTATTTTTCTGTACCTAGTACTGGCCCGGTCGTGATGCTGAACCTCCTCCGGTTCAAAGACAAGGCCGTGTTCCCCGAAGGCAAAGACCCCGGCGTATCCATGACCGGCCGCGAAGCCTACCGTAAATATATGGAATACACCCTACCTTTAGTTGAAGCCTCCGGCGGAGAAGTACTCTTCTGGGGCAAAGCCG
Organism: uncultured Lewinella sp.; assembly: GCA_937949535.1. Lineage (GTDB taxonomy): Bacteria > Bacteroidota > Bacteroidia > Chitinophagales > Saprospiraceae > Neolewinella. Next base: position 4,989 of record CALEDI010000328.1, read on the forward strand.
AACACTTCCTCATTGGCCCCGAAACAGAAACTTGGGACATGGTGCTCCTCGTTCGCCACCGCTCAAAAGAAGTTTTCCTTGAGTTCGCCCAGCACGAAGATTACCTCAAAACCGCCTTCTACCGCTCAGCAGCTTTAGCGGATTCTCGGCTTTTGCCTATGGTTGCAGGTTAGTAGGTTGCAGGTTGCAAGTTGCAGGTTGCAGTGTGACAAGGTTTTATAACCCGCCCCTTGCACCTGCGCTCCGTCGCCCTAATACTGATCGTCGGGCAGACAATGCGCAGTTTTGTAGCCCGACCATTTTACTATACGTATCTTCGCCCTCTTCAACCTCAAAATAGCCACACAATGTCTAAGAAAACATTCCGCGCCGGCGTATTGCACGGCGATGAAGTAACGGAACTCTTCCGTTACGCCAACGAGAACAAATTCGCCATCCCCGCCGTAAACTGCACCAGCAGCAGCACGGTAAACGCGGTACTGGAAACCGCCAAGGCGCTCAACAGCCCCGTCATCATCCAGTTCAGCAACGGAGGAGCTGCTTTCTTTGCAGGTAAGGGCATGAGCAACGACGGCCAAAAAGCAGCCATCGCAGGCGGCCTCTCCGGTGCCATGCACGTCCACACCATGGCCGAAGCCTACGGCGTGCCCGTAGTGCTCCACACAGACCACTGCGCAAAGAAACTCCTCCCCTGGATCGACGGCCTCCTCGAAGCCGGAGAAAAGTTCTACGCCAAACGCGGCTTCCCACTATACTCTAGCCACATGCTAGACCTCAGCGAAGAATCTCTAGAGGAGAACCTCGAAATCAGCAGCAAGTACTTCAAGCGCATGGCCAAGATCGGGATGATGATCGAGATCGAACTCGGCGTTACCGGAGGCGAAGAAGACGGCGTAGACAACACCGGCGTAGACAGCAGCAAGCTCTACACCCAGCCCGAAGAAGTATTCGAAAGCTACCAAGCACTCAGCAAAATCAGTGACCGCTTCACCATCGCAGCTGCCTTCGGCAACGTACACGGCGTTTACAAGCCCGGAAACGTAGAGCTGACGCCCAAGATCCTGAAAAACAGCCAAGAATTCCTGAAGGAGAAGCTCTCCATCAAAACCGACAACCCGATCAACTTCGTCTTCCACGGCGGATCTGGCTCCAGCCAAGAAGAAATCCGGGAAGCCATCGACTACGGCGCCATCAAAATGAACATCGACACCGACCTCCAGTGGGCTTACTGGGACGGCGTCCGCGCGTTCGAAGCCGAAAAGAAGGACTACCTACAAGCCCAAATCGGTAACCCCGAAGGAGACGATAAGCCCAACAAGAAAAACTACGACCCCCGCAACTGGGTCCGTAAGGCCGAAGTCAGCTTCTCCACCCGCCTCAAGCAAGCTTTTGAAGACCTCAACTGCGTAGATGTACTCGGGTAAAACCATCCCCGTTTCTCCCCGACGGCAACAGCCTAAGTCTCCCCCCTCAGCACACGCTGAGTATTTGAAAAAAATATCCCTAACTCGCTTCCCGTGAGTTAGGGGTGTTTTTTATCCCTCATGCCCTCTGTGATCTTTGTGTTCTCTGTACCCTCCACACCCCCACATGATCAAAAAAAAGAGAGGGTTCAGACATCAGTCCGAACCCTCCTAGAAAAACACCTAAAACCCATATTCTTAATCATAACCATAATCTTCCATCTCTGAAGTGTACTTTATTAAGCAACACCGTTTCTTGGTAGGAAGACATTGTTAGGACGTTAAAAACTCAATTTAGTAACACTCCTATTGTTATTAGATGAAGCGTATAAAACCTTCACCACATATTTTCGTAACGACAGTTAGACTGCTTGGTTTGCAAAACCCCTCGCCTTTAAAGCAAAAAAGTCGTGTTACGACGTTTTCTCTACAAAAGTGAACAAATCATCAAATTTTAACGATTGAGGACGGAACATGTACTAAACCGCCCCTCTCTGATCGTTAGCCGATCATTCTGTATCTTGTCGTTCAGGTAGGCCGAGAAAAGGAAGGGCGGCACAACTGCTTCCCACCAACGGACAACTCACCTGATTTTTTCCAACTGAATACACATCATGTATAAGATCTTTCAACCCGCACGCCGGCTTTCGTTCCTTCTTCCCCTAATCTTTCTCTTTGGTTTTGTTGCGCAGGTGAACGGGCAAGCAACCACTGTATACACGGATGCTTGGCGCACGTACAAAAAAGCGGAAGCAGACTTTCAGGACAACCTCCTAGCGAAAGCACAGCGTCAATACGGCGAAGTGATTGATATGGTATTGCCCCTGCAGCAGCCCGAGGCCTTACTCCTACGCCAGAAAGCCGAACTGATGCAAGCCAAAATTGCCGTTCGGCTCGGTAAAGTAGAGGGAGAAAAACTCATCCTAGACTTCGTCCGCCGCTACCAACCAGACCCAATTGCGAACGATGCCCTGCTGGAAATCGCCAACTACTACTTCAACGACAACCAGCTCGACAAAGCGCTCGACTACTACAGCCGCGTCCCCGCAGAGCTCCTCACCACCGAGCAGCGCGCGGAGCTGAACTTCCGCCTCGGTTACACGAACTTCGTAAACAAAAAGTTCCCCGCAGCCAAGCGCTACTTCCAGTTCAGCAAAAGCAGCCAGGGCGAGTTCTACTACCCAACCAACTACTACTTGGGCATCATTTACTTCTTTGAAGGCAACTACGATGCTGCGGTGGGCCAATTCAAAATTGCCGAAAAATCCAATAAATACGACGACTACATCCCGTATTACCTCACCCAAATTTTCTTCGCCCAGCGCCGCTACGACGAACTGATTGCCTACGCTGCGCCCATTCTTGCTTCCAAAACCCGGATCAAGAATAAAAAAGAAATGAGCCAGTTGCTTGGCCAGACTTACTTCGAGAAAGGCGACTACGCCCGCGCTCGTCCGCTACTAGAAGAATTTGCGCGCAACAACCGCAAAATCGAAGAAGAACAACTCTACCAACTTGGCTTCACGCAGTACAAACTGAACGACTTTGAGGCCGCCGGCAAGACCTTCCGCGAGCTGGCAGCACAGAACAGCCTAGTTGGGCAATCTGCCAGTTACTACCTAGGCAATGTGGAACTAAACCGGCGCAACGGCAACGGCGCCCGGACCGCTTTCGGAACGGCCTCAAGGCTCAATTTCGACCCCGCCATCCAGCAGGAAGCACTCTTCAACTACGCCAAGCTGAGCTACGAACTCAACTACCCATCCGATGCCATCACGGCCATCCAGAGCATCGACCCCGGCAGCCAGTACTACCTACAAGGCCAAGAGTTGCTCGGCGATGTGTTCGCTACCACCGAAGACTATGAACGCACCCTGAACCTGCTGGAAAGACTCCCCAACCGTAGCCCTCGCCTCGAAGAATCTTACCAACGCGCAGCGTTCAGTAGAGGGCTTGAACTCTTAAATAGTGGCGATGACGCAGGTGCAAAGGTTCTTTTCGATAAAAGCCTCCAGCGGCCTGTAAGCCCCGTCTTCCGAGCCCAAGCACTCTACTGGTTAGCAGACCTCGCCAACCGCCAAGAAGACTACCCCACCTCCATCAACCTCACCAACCAATTCCTGACGCTAGCCAGAGGGATGCAAAACCTACCGCCCCAAAGTAGCGTCTACACCGGCAACTACCTCCAGGGCTACAACTACCTCAAGCAGAAAAACCCCGTCGCGTCCTTAGATTACTTCAAGGCCGCTGTAGAAGGCATTGAACGCAACCTCCCCTACATCACCGACGCCGACGTGCGCGAACGTGTGCTCGGAGACGCCGTACTGCGCGCCGGAGACGCACACTTCAGCCGCAACCAATACGACCAAGCCGCTCGGTACTACAACAGTGCCGTACAGCGCAAAAGCTCCGGCTACGTTTACGCCCTCTACCAAAAAGCCGTTATTGAAGGCCTCCGCAACCAGACCGCAAACAAAGTCCTGAGCCTAGAGCAGCTCGTAAGCCAATACCCCAAAAGCGAATACGCCGATGATGCCCTGTTTGAGCTCGCCGCAGCCTACCAAGAGCTAAACCGCCCACAGGAAGCCCTGCAACCTCTCCGGACCATCGTGAGCAACTACAAGCAAAACTCGCCGCTCGTCAATCAGAGTTTGCTCAACCTAGGCCTCATCAGTTTCAACCTCGGCAACCAAGAAGCCGCCGTCAACTACTACAAGCAAGTATTCAGCAACAACCCTACCGCCGAAGAATCTGAACGCGCCAAGGAAAACCTACGCGAAATCTACGTAGACAAAATGGGCCGCCCAGACCTCTTCTTCCAGTTCTTCGAAACCCTTCCGGGCCAAGAAGTCAACGCCGATGGGCGCGAAGCGATCACCTTCCAAGCCGCCCGCTCTCAGTACGAAAACGGCAACTACGACCGCGCCCTATCTGCCCTGACCGACTACCTACGCCAGTACCCCAACACGCCAAACGCACTCGCCGCTACCTACTTCCGAGGAGACAGCTACGTTGCTACCCAACGATATGCGGAAGCACTAGCAGACTTCGACCGCGTTGCGGCCTCTGGCCCTAGCGGGTACTACCTCCCGGCCCTCAACAAAGGAAGCCTCATCGCTTACCGCCACGTAAAAGACTACAACCGCTCCTTCCGGCTATTCCAAGCGCTCGAAAATGCCGCCCCTTCAGATGATATCCGGATCGATGCCCAAGTAGGCGCAATGCAGTCTGCTTACCAACTCAACGACCAGCGCAGCGTAGAAGACTACGCCCGCAAAGTCGCCAACAACGGAGGTGCGTCCGCTACCCAACGCCTGATCTCCAACTTCTACATCGGTAAAATCGCCTACGATCGCCGAGATTACCGCACCGCACTGCCTGCCCTAAACCAAGTCATCGCTAACTCTGATGATGAACGTACCGCCGAGGCCCGCTACCTACGCGCCAACATCGCCTATCTCAACAACGAACTCACCAAGGCCGTAGACCTCGCCCTGGAGGCCAACCGCGAAAGCTCCGGATACCCTTACTGGGTCGCTAAAACCGTGATCGTTCTTTCCGACGCCCTGAAAGACCAAGGCGGAGACAACCTCTACAACGCCGAAGCAGCACTAGAAGCACTCCTCGAAAACTACAACGGAGACGCAGGCATCGTTGCCGAAGCCCAACAACGCCTTACCGTTGTTCGCAACCTCATCGCGGCAGGCAGCCGAATCAACAATTCCCCCGTAGACCCCAACCGCTTTGAAATAGACAACGGAGGAGGACGAAAGTAGGCGTTGAAGGAGCTACTCAAACAACCTCTTCGTTGGCCAGCTCCCTAAACCCCTGATGTACCAACTTCTATTTTCTAGTTCTCTAGCCTTCTAATTTATATTCAATGTTCAGCAAATATCTTCTTCTCTGCGGTCTGTTTTTCACCGCCACCACTACCCTACTCGCCCAAACTGATCTGGACGACAATGAGGTAACCGTAGTCTCCAACTTCGAGGCACGGCTAAAGGAGGCCACCCGCGTAAAGGTGGTAGGCGTAAAACCACCAGCAGACACCTCTCGCCGCCGACAGCAGTACTCCGTCGTTGACCGCCCAATCGCCATCGAATATCCCGCTCCAGTAATTCGCCCAAGGGGCGTATCCCGCAAAAAAGCAGAGCCCGGCAAAAACGGGTACATCGGCATCGGTGCTGGCTTCCCCGGAGCATTGTACGGAGACCTCAGCTATGACCTAAGTGCTGTAGAAAACGCAGAACTAGGCATCTACGCCAACCACTTCAGCTTCAACAACAACGGAAACGTAGAAAACCAAAAATCTAGCGACACCCGCTTCGGCGTTGGCGGAACCTACCTCTTCGATCAAGGCTTTGCCGTTAGCGGAGCAGCAGACTTTACCGCCCAAAGCCGCTACTACTATGGCTACAACTTCCCCGAATCATCAACGGACTCCGTACCAAGTTTCACCGACGACCAGGTCCGCCAACGCTTCAACATCACCGACATCAGCGCCGACATCTTCAACGGCGTACGTACCGCAGCAGACTTAGACTATAAAGCAGGTGTTTCCCTTTACCTAATGGACGGAGACCCCGCCGTCCGGGAGTCCAACATCGACATCAATGTACAAGCCACCAAATGGATTTCCGACAAACAACCCCTCGACATTAAGCTGCGGGCCGACTTCACCACCTACAAAGACACCAGTAGCCAAAAGCTCAACAACGTATACTTAAGCCCAAGCTACACCACCGCCATCGCTGGCCGCTACCGCCTCAAAATCGGGGTAAACCTGACCAGCCAAGACGACGACTTCGACATCTTCCCCGACGTGAGCCTCAACGCGCCCATCATCGACGGTTTGCTGTCCGCTTTTGTTGGTGCTGAAGGCAGCATCCAGAAAAACACCCTCCGTACCCTGAGCGAGTACAACCCTTGGGTTCGCCCACGGTTGCGGGTACGCACCTCGGAGTACCTCCGGTTTTACGGCGGTGTAGAGGGCACTTTCTCTGGCGTAGCTTACCGCGCAGAAGCCAGCTACAAAAACCTCGACAACCTAGCGACCTTCCAGCTAGACCGTAGCAGTGCCATCCCCCAATTCCAAATCACTTACGACGACGGAAGCATCTTCACCCTCCAAGCCTCCGGAACCATGGAGCCGATCAAGAACCTCAAAGTAAACGCCTCCGTTGCGCAGCGTGTGTACAACTTAGAAAATCAAGAAAAAGCTTGGCATCTCCCCAGTTTCAGCCTCAACGCTGGCGCAGACTACAAACTGGAGAAACAAAACGTAACTTTCGGCGCAGACCTCTACCTAGAAAACGGCCTCCCCTACCAAGACGCCGCCGGTGAGGCCCAAACCCTCTCTCCACTCATTGACCTCAACCTGAACGGAGAGTACGGCTTTAGCGAAAACTTCAGCGCATGGCTAAAGGTCAACAACCTGCTCGGCAACAACCGGGAACGGTTCGTGCAGTACCCAACCATCGGGCTCAATCTGCTGGTGGGCGTTTCGGCGAAGTTCTAGCCAAATCTCCCCAACAAGCCATAACTTGCCCCCATGCAAGTAAACCTGACCTCCGATACCGCTACCAAGCCGACCCCAGCAATGCTAAAGGCGATGTTCGCCGCCGAAGTAGGCGACGATGTCTTCCGCCAAGACCCTACCGTAAACGAGCTTGAGGCAACTGCCGCAGCGCGCTTCGGGATGGAAGCGGCGTTGTATTGCCCCTCCGGAACCATGACCAACCAGCTGGCCATCAAGTGCCATACCCAAGCACTAGACGAGGTGCTCTGCGAGGAAAAAAGCCACATTTACCAATACGAAGGTGCGGTATACAGCATGTTCTCCAGCGTTGGTGTTAACCTGATTCGTGGTGAGCGGGGGAAAATCCTTCCGGGGCAAGTGACGGCAGCGGTAAAGCCGCGCTACGACTGGCTACCGATCAGTCGCCTACTGGTCATCGAGAACACCTGCAATAAAGGCGGTGGATCGGTTTATACTATTCAGGAGGCGCGGACGCTGGTGCAAGAGGCCAAATCCTCCGGTTTAGCAGTGCACCTAGACGGCGCTCGCCTGTTCAATGCGCTGGTAGAAACCAAAGAAAGCCCCACGGAATGGGGCCAACTGTTCGATACCATCAGCATCTGTTTAAGCAAAGGCCTTGGTGCGCCGGTGGGCAGCCTTCTCCTCGGCCCAGCAGAGCTCATCGCTCGTGCCCGCCGCTACCGCAAAGTCATCGGCGGAGGTATGCGCCAAGCGGGTTACCTCGCCGCCGCAGGCCTCTACGCCCTCAACCACCACGTAGACCGCCTAGCAGAAGACAACGCCCGCGCCCGAAGACTGGCCGCAGCACTCGCTCCCCTACCCTTCGTCGCATCCGTAGAAAAGACCGAGACCAACATCTGCATCTTCCACCTCGCCGCAGACCTCATGGCGGCCGACTTCCTCGAAACCCTCGCCAGCCACGGCATTCAAGCCGTGCCCTTCGGCCCCCAGACGGTGCGCTTCACCACCCACCTCGGCGTTACGGATGAAATGATCGACTATGTCATCAATACCTGCTCGTCTCTATCCTAAGCAAGGTAACTGAACAGCAGGTTTAGCTTACTCGCATGCCGCCCAAAGTCCATCATCGTTGTTGGGGAAGCACTGTCTACCACAACCTGTACCCAAGTACGGCCGCGCACGGTAGGCTTTACCCAAACCTCTATGACTTCGCCAAACTTCCCGGAAGAACTCGGTGCGAGAGAGGCCGAGATTCGTCCGGCAGGCCGGTCGGCCTTTTCCATCGTCATGCCCGCTTTTTTGAGGGCTTGGGTCACCTGATGAAAAGCCGCGCCGTAGGTCTTCACCAACTCTATACTCCGTTCTTTCTTAGACGGAGAGCCTTTATAAACGACCTCCCCTTTGAAGCCCATCGCTTCTTCGGGCTTGGGCTGAACTTCTTTTTCCGGAGCGGGGGCTAGTTTGAATTTCTCTACTGGCTTTGCTTCGGCTGCATCTGCTTTCTTTTGCGGTTGGTGCTCTTGTACGACATCCCGTAGCCCGCCGGATATCCGGCTACGCACACGAGAGATGTCTTCCTTGTTCAGTGTGCCTAGGTCAATGCGTTCACTTAATTCTCGGAGTCGTTTTTCCAATTGGGAGATACGGCTCAGGTCTGGATGGTCAGGCGCGACCAGCTCTTTCAATTGGTCAATCGCTTCTTGCAGTTGCTCGGCGGCAATGAGGCTTAGTAGTGTCCGTTTTTCTGTTTTGTTCATGGTATTTAAATGGCACTTGCCCTCAAGGTAGCAAGAATTCGATAAAGGCTTTTACGAACTTTGGGCGATAACGCTGGTGCAATGATCGTTCAAAGGAGCAAATGTCATAAGCCCTAAAATAAGCATCGGCCCGTTACAGTGAAGTAACGAGCCGAAAACTCTAAAGAGGAATGACTTAAATGTAAATGGGATAATTCTTTGTTTAGCGGTCTTATTGGTTGCGGCGGCTAGCAGAGGCTTTAGCCTTGTCTGCTTTCTTAGCGCGGCGGCTGGAAGAGCTGTATACCTCGTCGTAAGCATCAGTGCTGCTGTTGGCGCGGCGGCTGCGGGTTGCGCGGCGGTCATCTCCACCTTGTTGGGTACGAACGCGGGTGGTCGTGTTGCCATTGGAAGTGCTTGGGCGAGTACGGGTTCCTACGTTGGTTCCACGGCCAGTGCTGCCAAAGATTTGGCCAAAGCTGCCGCCAGTACGGCGAGTGCTCTGCGCGCTACCGTTGCTGGTACGTGCGTTACCGCCCGGGGGGCAGTAGTTCGGGTCGTTGTTGCGCTGGCGAGGCGTAGTGTTGGTACGCGGGCGCGGAGTAGTATTGGTACGTGTCCGAGTAGTACCACGGTTAGAAGCTGAAGGGCGCGTAGAGGTTCCACGGTTAGAGGCCGATGTACGGGTAGTACGGGTTGCGGTACTTTGTGTTGGAGTTGTTGTAGCGGTACTTGTCTCGCTCGTAGTAGGGTTGTTTGGCCGCTGAGCTTGAGCTGTAGGCGAAAACAAAACGGCAAAAAGGACGAGTGCGAAAGTAAATAGGATTGACTGTTTCATAACTGTTGCATTGTTTATTATGACTGCAAGTACGGGCCTTCAAGCCTCTTCCACCAACTTATCAGGTTCGTTTAACCCGCTTTTGACTTTTACGAAGCCATTTCATACCAAACCGTTAACGTCCTCAAAATCTGTTAACATGAGCCATAATTACTGAATCTCGGCCCCAGCGGTCCGCATTTCCTCAATGGCACCTTCCACATCTCCCGGAGCCATTTCTACGCCGCGCGTAGCATACCTTAATAAGGTAGTCTTGAAACCTTCGGAGAGGGCGTCTAGAACGGTGAACTTCACGCAGTAGTCTGTCGCAACGCCAAGTACGTGTACTTCCTCGATGCCTTGCTCCTTCAGCCATTCGGCCATCCCGGTAGATTTCCGGTGGCCGTTGTCGTAGAAGCCGCTGTAGCTGTCTACTTCTGGGTCTGTCCCTTTGGGAAAGACCTTTGTTATGCTTTCGGTGTCTAGGCCAGCGACGAACTCTGCTCCCCAGGTTTCCTGAACGCAGTGAATGGGCCAAAGTATTTGCTGCAACCCGTGGAGGTCAATTACCTGCCCCGGTTTCCGCCAAGGGTGGTTGGCGGCAAACGACCCGTGGTTGGCAGGGTGCCAGTCTTGTGTAGCCACAATGGTCTGGTAGTCTTTCATCAGGTTATTAGCCATAGGGATGATTTCATCCGCCTCCCCAACGGGCAACATTCCGGTAGGCATAAAGTCTACTTGGAGGTCTACGAGAATGAGGGCAATGTTAGAAGCTTGCATTTACACTTAGTTTAAACCTAAAGCAAAGATACGAATTAATCGCCAATAAGATGTTAACGGGGATTAGGCAGCCGAACAATTAAGGTTCGGTTCGGATTAGTGGGGTGTTAAACTTCTACACTTTAGATCCGTCTCAAAAAAGATTACTTACTAGACTCCCCAGCCAAATGCCTTTGCTTTTCAACTCCCCCTTGCACCTGCGTGCGCGCCTCTTCCTATTTTTCTCGCTGCTATCCTTGCTTTCTTTTGCACAGCCCCAGCCAGCATCTTCCCCCGGAAAGGTAGTTGGGACGCTGATAGACGCTGACACGGAAGAGCCTATTGGCTTCGCCAACGTCATCATTTACACTACCCGCGACAGCATGCTGACGGGTACTACCACAGATATTGACGGCAAATTCGAGTTCGAGAACGTTCCTCCGGGCGGCTACCGCGTAGAGATGAGCTTCATCGGTTACGACACCGAAAATCGGGACGTAGAGCTCAGCGAAATTGAGCGTGTTTTCTCCATCGGAGACGTCTTCTTGGGTACCGCAGGGCAAGACCTAGACGAAGTAGTCGTTACGGCCGAGCGTGCAGTGATGGAGCTTGGCCTAGACCGCAAGGTTTTCAACGTAGAAAAATCAGTAGCCGCCGCAGGCGGCTCCGCCGAAGACCTACTGCGCCAACTGCCCAGCATCAGCGTTGACCTAGAAGGCAACGTATCCTTGCGCGGCTCCGGCAATGTCCGTTTCCTCATCAACGGTCGGCCTTCCGGTCTTGTTGGTTCAGACCCGGCTACCTACCTCAAGTCCCTCTCGGCCACCAACATAGAACGCATCGAGGTAATTACCAACCCCGGCGCGGCCTACGACCCCGACGGGACGGCGGGCCTGATTAACATTGTGTTGAAAAACAAGCGCGACGATGGCTTCAACGCCTCCATCAACCTCAATGCGGGCACCAACAACAAATTTGACGGCAGCCTAGACCTGAACTGGCGCAAAGGCAAGTTCAACACCTTTGCCGGTATAAGTGGTCGTTCCGACGAACGCTTCTTCCAGGGTTTTCGCGATCAAACGGGCGTGATTGAAGACAGCACCTTCAGCCGGAGATTCACTTTTGATGGAGATCGGATCCGGAAGTCAACCACCTTCAAGCTGGGAACAGAATACAGCTTGGGTAAGCGCGCCACCTTCGGTTTGCAGGGCAACTACCAACTTGAAAACGGACAGAGCAACAACGAACGCATCACCCGCTTCTTCAACTCTGCCGGAGAACTGGACCGCGAGAGCAACCGCTTGGAAACCGAGCCTTCAGACGAGACGAACTACGAGGTAAGCGCAGACTACACCACGACCTTCAAAAAAGAAGGCCGCAAGCTGTCTGCCAACATACGCTACAGCCAAAACGACGAATCTGAGCAAGAAAACTACGACGAAGTCATCGTTGATGGCAATGGTGTATTACTTGAAGACCTGCTTCAACAAAGCCCAGCTCTAGAAGACCGGACACAAGTTGTTGCACAGCTAGACTACGAGCAAGCCATCGGAGAGTTCAAACTCACCACCGGCTGGCGCTCTACCCTTCAGGAACTAACAACGGACTCGGAGTTCGCTACTTTCGACGGCAACGCCTTCATCGTGAATGAGCAGCAGAGCAACCTGTTCAATTACCAGGAAGACATCCACGCGCTCTACGCCACCTTCGGCGGAAAAGTCAACGCGATCACCTTCAACGCAGGCCTACGGGTAGAGCAAGCCTATACCACCAGTACGCTATTGGAGCCAGACTTTGAGGCCTTTGAAAACGACTACTTCAAGGTATACCCCAGTGTTTTTGCGGGTTATGCCTTTGATGACAACACTACTTTGCAGGCCAGCTATAGCCGCCGGATCAACCGGCCACGATCTAGGGCCCTCAACCCCTTCATCGACCGAGGCGACCCCTTCAACCTACGCGGGGGCAATCCCTTTCTTTTGCCCGAACTCATCAACAGTTTCGAGCTGAACGTGCAGCAGCGCCACAGCTTGGGCACACTAACGGCGGGCGTCTACTTCCGCCAACTCAACGACATCATCAGCCGCATCAACATCACCCAACCGGGAGGTGTCACCTTGGGGACCCGTGGGAACCTAGACCGAGGGCGCAACTACGGTATTGAGGTCATCAATACCCTCCGCATCGGTAAAAAACTGGAATTGACGGCGAGTGCGAACGGCTACAAGTCTGAAATCATCGGTAGTGCAGACGACGAAGCGATAGACGCCAACGGCTACCTCTTTAGCGGTCGGGTTCAGGGCGGTTATCAACTGCCTGCCGACATTCAGGCGCAGTTCACGTACTTCTACCGCAGCCCCGGCGTGCGGCCGCAGGGCCGCATCGGGACCATCCAGAGTCTAGACCTTGGTTTCCGGAAGGAAATACTGGACAAGCGAGGTGCCATCACGCTCCGAGCAACCGACATTTTCAATACCCGCAGGTACCAGTTTGATACAGAACTTGCGGACCTGACCACGCGCAGCCAGTTTCAACGAGAGAGCCGCATCGTGTACATCGGCTTCCAATACAGCCTGCAACAGTTGAAGCCCGAACGCAAGCGCGGTGGTCGTGGGGGCGGCGGAGATGATGGCGGAGGTGGAGACTTTTAGGAAGGGCCTGAACCTAGGGTGTGTAATCTGCCTATGCATTTAGCCCGCCGACTATCATTAAAACGCGCAGCGTTTTTATAAGCCCCTCCCCCGTGGGGAGGGGTTTGGGGAGGGGGTTTTACGCGGAGAGAATACATTACAGATTACACTGTACTAGGCCTGAACCGGTGCCGAAACCTCCTCCTTGCACCTGCGGCCGCGCCCAAAATGCCTTTGTAGCACAGATACCACAAGACGATGACAGAATAACTATTCCCCCATCTTACTTTTGTGGGCATCGAAAAGCAAGTGTACATGAAAGCCACCCCGAAACGCGCCGCAAAACTCGCCAAACTACGCACCCAAGAATTTGACCTCGTCGTCATCGGCGGGGGCATCACCGGAGCCGGAGTTGCCCTCGATGCCGCTAGCCGAGGCCTCGAGGTGCTCCTTGTAGAACGCAATGACTTTGCCTCCGGCACCAGCTCAAAATCAACCAAACTCATTCACGGAGGGCTCCGCTATCTCAAGAATTTGGAGATCGGGCTCGTCCGTGAAGTAGGGCAAGAGCGCGCCGTGGTTCACGACATTGCGCCCCACCTCGTCCGGCCAGAAAAGATGCTGCTACCGCTCGTTGAAGGCGGATCGCTCGGCAAACTGACCACCAGCATGGCCCTCTGGGTATATGATTTCCTCGCCGACGTAGAAGGCGACGACAAGCGCGTGATGCTCACTAAGGAAGAAACGATGGACTACGAACCCCTCGTCCGGAAAGACATCCTGACCGGCGGCGGTTTCTACGCCGAATACCGTACCGACGACGCCCGCCTGACCATCGAAAACGTAAAAACCGCCGAGCACCACGGCGCTACCGCCCTCAACTACACCGAAGCGACCGACTTTGTCTACGACGACGATGGCATCATCTCCGCAGTAGTCTGCCATGACCGCTTTACGGACGAAAAAATCACCGTAAAAACCAAGCACGTCATCAGTTGTACTGGCCCTTGGGTAGACGAGCTGCGCGGGGTAGACCGCAGCATGACGGACCGCCACGTTTTCCTCTCCAAAGGCGTACACATCGTAGTCTCTCGCGAGCGGTTGCCACTCCAGCACGCCGTCTACTTCGACGTTGAAGACGGCCGGATGTTCTTCGCCATTCCCCGCCTACGCTGTACCTACATCGGCACCACCGACACGGCCTACAAAGGCGACCCCGACGCCATCCCGACCTATAAAGAAGACGTGGAGTACATCCTGAAAGGAACCAACGCCATCTTCCCCTCCGTGAACCTGAAGATAGACGACGTAGAATCTAGCTGGGCCGGCGTCCGGCCCCTCATCTTTGAGGAAGGCAAAGACGCCAGCGAAATGAGCCGCAAGGACGAAATTTTCGAATCAAAATCCGGCCTACTCTCCATCGCTGGCGGCAAACTGACCGGCTACCGCAAGATGGCCGAGCGCGTCGTAGACCGCGTTGGCGACCAGATGAAGGAACGCGGCGAAAAGTTGAAGGACACCCACACAAAAGACATCTACCTCACCGGCGGCCCTTTCCAAGACTTCGCGGCCGTGCTTACCTACGAGAAAGAAATCGCTGCCCAGCTAGAGGCCGCCAGCCTGGCGCCAGACCGCGCCGCCTACTTGGTGAGCAACTACGGCAAGCAATCTCCCGTCATCATTCAGGAAGCCCTGAAGCGCAGTGAAGGGACCGATGTGGCCCGCCTGGCCTGCGCCGAAGCGGCTTGGTGTATTGAGAACGAACTCACCCTCTACCCCATCGATTGGGTGGAGCGGCGCAGCGGCCGCCTCTACTTCGACATGCCGAGCATTGCGCCCGTGCTAGACGAGGTGTTGGCCGTCTTCGCCGACGCTTACCAGTATACCGAAGAAGACCTCGCTGCCGAACGCGCCAAGGTAGAAGCGGCCATCAAGTGGGTATCTACTTTCGAGGCCGCACCAGAGGGGACGGTGGTGCATGAGGTGTAGGGTTTGGCCACCAAGACGTATTACCAGCGTGAGTTTAGGCCCATTATTGTTGGGGGCGGCCCAAATGGGCCTGCCTGATCGACGAAGCAGGATGGATTTGTTACCAACGATTAGATCAAAAAGGATCAAACCATCATAGCGCACACCACGTTAGAGCAACGTACTTTTGCACGCGCTTACAACACCAAAACAGCCGTAAGCGTGTCATCCCCCAACTCTACCCATTAGCTATCCCGAAATATGCGTCACGAAGTAAAAATTGGACTCCTCACGATCGTTGCCATCGCCGTTGCCTTCTGGGGCTATAAATTCATTCAGGGAAGCAACATCCTTTCCAGTTCCAGTTTCTACTACGCCGTCTACGACAATGTGGATGGCCTAACGATCGGTACGCCAGTCACCATCAGCGGTGTAACGGTCGGCTCCGTCAACGACATACAACTAGACCAGGTAGAACGCAAAGTAAAAGTCTCCTTCGACATCAAGAAAGGCATCAACATTCCGCAAGGAACCGACGCTTACATCTCGACCATCAGCCTGCTTGGCGAAAAAGCCGTAGCCTTGGAATACGAAAAGCCCTGCTTCGGAGACGGCGACTGCGCTGCCGAAGGCAGCGAACTCAACGGCTACACCAAAGGCATCATCGACTCCTTCACCGGCGGCGGAGGAAAAGACGACGCGAGCCCAATAGATGGCTTCAAGGACCAATTAAGTACTACCCTAGACAGCCTAGAGTACAAGCTCTTCAGCCCCGAAAGCGACAACCCCATTGCCCGCAGCTCCAACGACTTGGCCGTCACGATGGAAAACCTAAAAAAGAGTACCGCGCGCCTCCAACGCATCATGGACCAGAACGCCGGAGAGATCAACACCACCTTCGACAACCTCGCCAGCCTAACCAATACCCTCGCCACCAAGCAAGAAACCATCGCAGGCCTGATCGATAATGCAGAAAACTTCACCGGAGACCTCAGCAAGTTGGAGCTCGAAAAGACGATGACTGAAGTCAACCAAACCATCGCCAACCTCAAAAACACCCTCACCCAAGCAGACAAAGCCATGGGCGGTGTCAATACCATCATGAACAAGGTTAACGCTGGCGAAGGAACCCTAGGCAAACTACTTACCGACGACAAAATGTACGACCGCCTAAACAGCACGGTATTCAAGGTAGACACCTTTCTGGGCAACTTCCAAGACAAACCCTACCGCTACATCCCCTTCAAGAGCCGCAAGCGCGTACTGAAACACGACCGTAAGGACGCGGAACTGGCCGAAGAGCAAAACACCGGTGGGCGGTAACCTACTTACCGTTCAAAAAGCCTCCGCATCTTCACTTCCTCCATCACCTCCGCCAAATCTTCTCGGCTGATGCGCTTGGCGAGGTAAAGCCCTTGAATCATTTTCACCTGATCGTCGAGCGGCAAGAGTTCATCAATTTTCAGGAACCGCTCACGGAGGTACGCATCGCGCGCAACGCGCATTTGGGCGATGAACGCATTCACGCGCTCTTCGTCTTCCGGGCGGTAGTAAAAAGTAACGTTTGAGTCGCCGTAAAGAATTTTGAGACGCTCCTCCTTCGCCAAAAGATAGAAGGGGTACACGAAGCAAAGGCCCGTCAGTACCGCAGGCACATAGAACCACCAAGTACCTCGAATGCCAGCCCAAAGGAGCCAAACGACCCAGAAGGCAAAGACGAAATTCAGCAGGACAGAGACCAACAAGAAAGTCTGGCGCACATCAAACCCACGGCCTTGCACCACAGAATCGAAGGAGATGTCTTCCCAATCCAGTTTATAACCATCGAAGCGGCCAAGCGATTTACGCTCCACCAGTAGTGCAGCCCGCGTGATGCGGAATTTGCGGTAATCACGGCCTTTTTCTTGGTGGAGCGTTGCAGACATTATAATAGGATTGGTGGTAAAAGAACACGCAATAGGCAGACGAAAGTTGCCCGCAGCAATATAACGACATTCAATCACTTTTTGTGGCGCGGACGCAGGATGCAAAGTTGGTTTTTTGTCTAGGTCGAGCCTTTCCAAGGCGAGTTAGCCGCCAACCATCACCGCTTCTTCTTCCGGCGGCGGCGGCCATAACCAGTATTGCCCGCCATGATGCAACCATACGGCATGATCCGATCTACGACCTCACCGAGGCCAAACTCTTCCATTTGGCGCTGAACGGCGTCGGCGTTTTTGTACGCAGACGGCAGTTCGGAGACATCGATGCTTCCGGTGAAGAAGCGGACATCAAGGCCAGCGGTTTCCTCATCGAAGACTTCCCGGACGGTCTTGTCCGCCTTGGTCTTGATGTGGGCCGTACGGCTCATGTTGCGGCCCGCGCCGTGGGGCGCGAAGCCAAGGTTCGTCTCCGTCGTTTCCCCCCGAACGATGAGGATGGGCTCGGCCATGTTCAGGGGGATGAGGCGAAGACCGGCCTTTGAATCCGGGACAAATTTGTCGTCTAACGGCGTAGCGCCCTTTGCGTGGTAGAAGAGGTCTCCGGACTTGAAGACGAAGTTGTGCTCGTTCCAAAAACGGTCCTTTGCACCTGCGTTCGCGCCCTCCTTAGTCGCGTCATGGAGAACGGTATGGTTCAGTTTCGTCCAGTCGCGAACAATTTGGAGGGCCTCCCAGTAAGCTGCGCCCTCTTCGGTCTCGAACGGAATCCAGGCGTTTTTCTCCGGTGTGCGCGGAGAGAGTTCCTTGCGGAAACGCTCGGCCAACTTCATGCCCTGGCGGTATAAGTTGGCGCCCAAACCGCGCGAGCCGTGGTGGGTCACCATGATCGTATCGCCCGTAGCTTCGGAGCGGCCAACGTAGAGGAAGTGGTTGCCGTCGCCCTGCGTACCGAGGTGGGTTCGAGCGCAGCTCAGGCCTTTTTCGTTGTTCAAAAACACGTTCTTGCGCATGCGCTCCAACAGTTCTTCGGGCAGGTCAAAGCGGTCCTTTCGGCCTCCGGGGCCGAAGTGCGTGATGGCGTTGGCCGCGTCGAGGATGGCCTTCGGCTCCGCGTCGCCAAAGTTAGTCATCATCACCGAGCAGCAAACATCGGCGGAGTGCATAGCCGGGTGAATGGCGTTGCGCGCAACCGCCACCCCACCAACGGGGATCTGGCCCGGAGGGCCAGCTGGGCAAGCATCCGGCATCACCGCGCCCGCAACGAGGGTGGGTGTTTTCATCAGCATGTCCATCGTTTTCTCAACGGAAGCAACGTTTTTAGCGTCCAGCTCCGTCTCGGCGCGGATGTTTTTATGGTACGCGAGTGGCTCCTCGAAGGGCTCGATCTCGTCTACCGGCTCAGGCGCGATGCCCTCTAGGTAGGTCTCCAATGCTGCGCCAGAAAGCTCCTGCTCGTTTGCGTAGGCGATGGCTTCGGCAAACCACTTTCCGGGCTTGTAGCCCAAATCAATCAACGTAGTGCCAGTAATGGGGGTAAGGGTAATTTCTTTCATGCCACAAGGTATATTTCCAAGTGCGCAGTCTTTTTGCGTAGATTTGTAGTAGGTTGCAGGTTGCAAGTTGCAAGTTGCAGGTTCCGTCACACATGCGGCACGGCAGGCCATTCAACCTGCAACTTGCAACCTCCTGTAACACATGCTACACGGCAACCTGCAACTTGCAACCCGCCTGTAACACATGCTACACGGCAACCTGTAACCTGCAACCTGCAACCTGCAACCTCTATGCCCGCAAATAAAAACGCCCTCCTCCGCTACCGCACCATCGACAAATGCCTCCAGAACCACGGCCGCAAATGGACGCTCAACGACCTGATTGAAGCTTGTTCCGATGCGCTGTATGAGTATGAGGGCAAGGATACCTACGTCAGCAAACGCACCATTCAGCTGGATATTCAACTGCTGCGCAGCGACAAACTCGGCTACAATGCTCCCATCGAGGTCTACGAAAAGAAGTTTTACCGCTACGCTGACCCCGATTTCTCGATCACCGACGTACCACTCACGGAGGGCGACTTAGATGTGCTCTCCGAATCGGTGGCAGTACTGCGGCAGTTCAAGGATTTCTCTTTATTCAGCGAGCTCAATGGCGTAATCCAGAAGCTGGAAGACAAGATTTACCATGCGGCAGGTACCGAGCCGCCGGTTATTCACCTCGACAAGAACGAGCAACTCAAAGGTTTGGCACACCTCGACGTTTTGTACCAAGCCATCACGAAGCGCATCGTTTTGAAGATCAGTTACCAATCGTTTTCAGCCCGACAGCCGAACGACATCGTCTTCCATCCCTATCTGCTCAAGGAGTTCAACAATCGCTGGTTTCTGGTTGGCCGGCGAGCGGATCACAAACCAATCCTCACCCTTGCGCTAGATCGGATAGCCAGCATCTCCCCCGACCTGAAGACCGACTATTTGCGCGACGACTTCGACGCCGACACCTATTATAAAGACACTTTTGGGGTGACCGTACTCGGCGTACCGCCCATCGAAGTACGTCTTTGGGTCAACCGCCAGAACGCGCCCTATGTGCTCACCAAGCCTTTCCACCATTCGCAACGCCTCATTGAACGACGCAAGACGGGCGGGATTGAGATCGCTTTCACCGTCCACCACAATTTTGAACTGGAGCGGTTGCTCTTGGGCTTTGGCTCGTCCGTTGAGGTGTTGGGGCCGACGAGGTTGAGGCGGAAGATGAAGAAGGTTTTGGGGGAGGCGCTGGGGCATTATGAGGAGGCTCGGTAGACAGGTCTTCATCCTGGTCGAGCCTTTCCAAGGCGAGTTTGACAAAGTTGCAAAGCGACTAATTTATTGGAGAATCGGATACCGTCGCTTCGCGGCGGCAACCTCGGGCCGGAGGCCCTCCACCCTCCACCCCAAACCAAACAGCCCGCCCCTCCGGAATAAACCGAAGAGGCGGGCTAAAAAACTACGAATCAAACTACTCAATTAATTCTTCGAAGACCCGGGCTTTGTGCTCTTCGAGGCAATCCGTCTGGTCTGCGGGCCTGTTGGGGCATCTTCGGTAGGCTCGGGTTCTTGCTGTACTAGGCCGCTGGGGAGGCTCATCCCGCTCTGGCTCAGGAAGTCGTTGAGCTGGGGAACCATGCCGTAGAGGCCGGAGACGAAGTTGCCTACGCCCTGCCCGTTGCCGTTGTCGTAGACGATCACCTTATCGATCTCGATGTCCTTGATGGCATCGACCTGAATTTTGGTGAGCGCTTCGAGCTTGTCTAGCATCAGGTAGTTGATGGCGCTTTGGGCATCTCCGCCTGCGGCGGAGACGAGCTTCTGGAAACCTTCGGCTTGCTTCTTGAGCAACTCCTCCATACCCTGGGCTTCGGCTTGGTACTTGGCGAGAGCAGCGTCGGCTTCGCCTTTTGCGATTTCGCGGCGGCTCTCGGCTTCGGCTTGGGCGGCGATGACGGCCTTCTGGCGCTCAATGTCGGCCTGAACGACCTGCTCGGCTTCCTTCTCGGCCTTCTCCTTCAGGGCGCGGGCTTTCTCGGCCGCTTCCTGGGCTTTGTAGGATTCTTCTTGGGCCTTGGCGATGGCGACTTTGCGGGCGGCTTCGGCGCGGCGGTTGGCTTCGGCGAGGGCTACGTCGCGGGCGGCGTTGGACTCGGCGATCTTGATGGCCGCTTCGTTCTTACCCTCTTGGGCTTCGGCGTTGAACTTTGACTCCCCGATTTCGGCGCGAGAGTTGGCGTCGGCGACTTTGATCCGTTGCGCTTGGGTGGCTTCGGCTTCACCGACCATTGCGCGGGCGTTGGCGTCGGCAATTTTGATGCGCTGCTCCTGCGCAGCTTCGGCTTCACCGATCTCCGCTTGGGCGGTGAGGGCAGCTACCTTTGTACGCTGTTCTTGCTGGGCTTCGGCGCGGCCGATGCTACCGGTACGCTTCTCTTGCGCAACCTTCACTTCGGCTTCGTTGATGGCGCGGGCGGCGGCTTCTTGGCCGAGGGCGGCGATGTAGCCAGACTCGTCCTGAATATCGGTAACGTTTACGTTGATGAGGCGCAGACCAACCTTGTGGAGTTCTTCGCCTACGTTGGAGTACACGCTGGAGACGAACTTATCGCGGTCGGTGTTCAGCTCCTCGATGTCCATGTTGGCGATAACGAGGCGCATCTGACCCATGATGATGTCTTGGCTCAGGCGAGCAACTTGCTCGCGGGTGAGGGAGAGCAGGCGGTTGGCTGCGGCTAACATCAGGCTCTCGTCTTCGCCGATACCGACGGTGAACTGAGACGGGACGTTTACGCGGATGTTCTGCTTCGAGAGGGCATCCTTGAGGTTAACGTCGATGCTCAGGGGGGTGAGGTCCAGGAATTTGTAGTCTTGGATAACGGGCCAGACGAAGGCCGCACCACCGGCGTAACATTTAGCGGAGGCTCCGCCTCCGGTTTTACCGTATACGACGAGGATCTTATCCGACGGGCAGCGTTTGTAACGGCTGACGAGGAAAAATACGAAAAGTACGACGAGAAGGACTACGCCTCCGATTAATTCTAACATGATTTAAAGGGTTTGAATGTGTGATTTTAAATTAGTGTATTAGAGTGTACTGACGCGAACAAGCCCGTCGGTATCAATTTCTTCGACTACGATGGGCGCGCCCGTTGGGATGTCTTCCGTAGCGTTGGAGCGGGCTTTAAACTCCCGTTTGGTTCCTTTTACGTTTACTTGTACGAGGCCCTCGCCTCCGGCGGGGATGCGTAGGTAGACGGTTCCTTTCTCCATAATTGCGTCGTGAACAGACCAATTGACGTTAGCTTGCTGGGAGAGCAAGAACTTCAGGATCATGCTCAGCACGTAAACCCCCACTGCACCTGCGGCCGCGCCCACCATAAATGCTAGTACGGGATTGGCCTCCGAAATGAGCACCAACCGCACCACCCACGCACTGATGGAGAAGAAGGTAAGCACGCTTTTCACGGCTCCCAAACCATCTGCATCGGCGTCG
The DNA here is from genome assembly GCA_937949535.1 of uncultured Lewinella sp. Classification (GTDB taxonomy): domain Bacteria; phylum Bacteroidota; class Bacteroidia; order Chitinophagales; family Saprospiraceae; genus Neolewinella. Next base: position 26,806 of record CALEDI010000328.1, read on the forward strand.
AGGTCGATGTCCAAATCAAGCCCTCCGAGGATGGAGAGCAGTAGCAAAATGAGCAGCAAACCGCCGCAAATCAATGCTATATAGGTGAGTATCAGAATCATGAGCGATCAACTTTATAGGTGCTTAATTTCTATACCACAAGAACGCGCAAACATATGGTTTTAGGTTAATCGTTCGTCGAGGAAGGTGCTAGGTTGGTCGGGAAATGGGGTTTGAGTTGGGCAATTCTGGGGGCGCCGAGGTCGCGAAGGGCTGAACGTTGCCTACCGGCAAGCCTTCAACCCTTCGCTAAACATGAGCCCCCTTCGGGACCAGACAGCACTAAAACTCCCCTTTGTTAAGCGGTATTTCAGGGCCGGAGGTCCACTTCCCGTAGCGTGAGGGCCCGCCCCCACGTATTCGTTATGTATTTGGTTCCAAACCGCTATACATCGACTAAAACCCCCTCCCTAAATCCCTCCCCACGGGGGAGGGACTTGTGAAAACGCTACGCGTTTTAGCGTAAGGGCCACTTAATCAGCGTCAATGTATAGCGGTTTGATTTGGTTGTGTACACGAAGGTCCGGCTACAAATTCAGGAGTTCGCCCTATTGATTACCTTCGCCCCCATGAAAACAGTAACCCTCCAGAAAGGTAAAGACGGTGCCATCCGCCGCCGCAATCCGTGGGTATTTTCTGGCGCGATCAAGCGCGAGGAAGACGGCATTGAAGACGGTGATTTGGTAGCCGTAGACGCCATCAACGGCGACCGGCTCGGCTACGGGCACTACCAAAGCGGAGGCATCCGAGTACGGTTGTTGGGTTTCGGAGAAGAGGTGTTGCCGATTGAGGAGATATTTCGTGACAAGCTGGAGCAGGCGCTTAGCCTGCGCCAACAACTCGGTTTGGCGGATGACCCGCTGACGAATGCCTACCGCGTTGTCCATGCAGCAGGCGATGGGTTGCCGGGGCTGATCGTAGACCGCTACGCTTCTGTCGCTGTTATTCAGTGTCATGGTATAGGTATGTTTCGGCAGCGCAAACTAATCGCGAAGGTGCTGATGGAGTTGATGGGCGACGAGATAACGACCGTCTACGACAAAAGTGCCAAGACCCTACCCGATCGCTACCCCGCCGAAGACGGCGTGTTGTTGGGCGAGCAAGTTACCGAAGTTGTTGTCTTAGAAAACGGCCGCCGTTTTCGGGTAGACATTGCTAGCGGGCAAAAAACGGGCTTCTTCCTAGACCAGCGAGACAACCGCTGGCTGCTTGGCAGCTACGCAAAAGGCAAACGGGTGCTCAATACCTTCTGCTACACCGGTGGGTTTTCGGTGTATGCGCTTTTGGGCGACGCAGCGCAGGTGCAAAGTGTGGACCTGAGCGGCAGCGCGATCGACCTCACCAACGACAACGTGGGCCGTAACGGAGACTTCTCCGCCCAACACGAAGCCTACGCCGCCGACGTAATGGAGTGGCTCAAGGAGCACGCCAACGAAGACCCCTACGACATCATCATCGTAGACCCGCCAGCCTTCGCCAAAAACAAACATAAGCGCCACAAAGCCGTACAAGCCTACAAACGCCTCAACGCCCGCGCTATGAAAGCCATCAAACCCGGCGGTTTGCTATTCACTTTCAGCTGTAGCCGCGTAGTGGAGCGCCAGCTTTTCTACGACACCATCGTAGCCGCAGGCCTAGAAGCCGGACGCGACTGCCGCGTCCTCCATCATCTCAGCCAAGGAGCCGATCATCCCGTAAATCTATACCACCAAGAAGGAGAGTACTTAAAAGGGCTAGTCTTACGCATCGGATAAAAATCGTTACAATTTCAACCACTTTTCACTTACGAAAGTATAAAAACCTGTCAATCAGGTAACAATAAGTACACATACTTAATCAAAAATTAACCAAAAACAAACTTACAAATCGTAAAAAAACACCAAACGCGAAGCCGTTAAACAAGCGACTATACCAACACTAATCTTATCTTTGCGAGCAAGATAACAACAACGTCATATTTGACGGTAGAACAAGAATTTAGGTTTATTTTTCATGAGAGACGCTGTGGACAACACAGTCGTATAGTAAGGCCCAAGCGCGATTCGCTTGGGCTTTTCATTTCCCCCTACCACTACTTTTCTTAACCGCAACAAGAAAAGGACTATCGCACCTTTACATTTTAGCGAATTTTCGCTAAATAATTGCTTGTGCCCTTGACCAGCTCCCCGCTAACCCGTAACTTCGCAGCGAAAATTCGCTAACCGTTTAATATTTCGACCATGCCAACAGTTGCAGAACAACTAAAAGTCCTTAAAGGAGGAGAGTTCCTCGTTGCAGACGCTGCCCCAGAAACGACCTTCTCCCCTGAAGACTTCAATGACGAACAGATGATGGTGAAGCAGATGATGGCTGACTTCGTTCAGCAAAACATCATCCCTAACCTCGACGACATCGAGAAGCAGAAAGACAACATTGGCCCTAGGTTACTAGACCAGATGGCCGAGCTTGGCCTACTGGGCACCCACATGCCCGAAGCCTACGGCGGCATGGAAATGGATACCAATACGAATACGCTCATTTGTGACGAGCTCGGCGCCAGTTCTGGCTCCTTCACCGTTTCGTACGCCGCCCACACAGGTATTGGCATGCTCCCTATCCTATATTATGGTACGGAAGCGCAAAAACAAGAATGGCTCCCTCGCCTCATCACCGGCGAGTTGAAAGCAGCTTACTGCCTCACCGAACCCAGCTCGGGGTCCGACGCCGTTAGCGCCAAGACAACCGCTATGCGCGACGGCGACGAGTGGGTACTCAACGGCCAGAAGATGTGGATTTCCAATGCTGGCTTCGCCGACGTATTCGTCGTATTTGCTCAGGCCGACGGAGACAAGTTCACTGGCTTCATCGTTCCGTCTAACCTCCCCGGCATCACGCTAGGCGCAGAAGAAGACAAGCTTGGCATCAAAGGAAGCTCTACCCGTCAGGTATTCTTCGAAAACTGCCGCATCCCCGCCGATGCCTTCCTCGGAGAAATTGGTAAAGGCCACCTCATTGCCTTCAACGTACTCAACGTTGGCCGCTTCAAGCTACACGCACTCAGCGTTGGCGGAGCCAAGGGCAGCATCACGATCGGTATCAAGTACGCCAACGAACGCATCCAGTTCAAACAGCCCATCGCCAACTTCGGTGCCATCAAGCACAAAATCGGAGAGGCCGCTATCAAGATTTTCACCGGCGAGTCTTCTCTCTACCGTGTTAGCCAACTCATCCAGGACGCCAACAACGGCCATAAAGCCAACGGAAAGTCTTACGCCGAAGCCAAGCGTCTCAGCGCCGAAGAGTACGCCATTGAGTGTGCACTACTCAAGTTCATCGGGTCAGAGATCTTGGATTACACCGTAGATGAAGTGCTCCAAATCCACGGCGGCATGGGCTACAGCGAAGAGACCCGCGCACCACGGATGTACCGCGACGCGCGCATCAACCGCATCTACGAAGGCACCAACGAAATCAACCGCCTACTCAGCGTTTCCCAGTTGATGCGCCGCGCGATGAAAGGCTCCATCGACATCGCTACCCCAGCGTGGGCAGTGCAGAAAGAACTCGCTACCCCCGCAGACAATAGCACCCCTGAAGGAATCTACGGTGCGGAAGTCAAAGCTACCGCAGACTTCAAGAAAACCATCCTCATGGTCGTAGGCGCAGCCGTGAAGGCCCAGATGGACGGCAAGCTCGACCTCAAGGAAGCACAAGAAATCGTGATGAACGTCTCCGATATGCTCGCCGACTTGCTCAACGCCGAGTCTACCCTACTCCGCCTCCAGAAACTGCGCCAAACCGGCAAGGCGACGCAGCCACAGGAGGTGCTCGATGCTGTGCTTCAGGTTTACTTCCACGACGCCAACGCGCGCATCGCGAAGAACGCCCTAGATGCCGTAGCTGGTTTCACTGAAGGCGACTTGCTGAACACTTTCGTGGCCGGTATTCGCCGCTTCACGCAGTACCCTCCGCGCAACACCGCTAAACTGCGCCGCGTGGTAGCAGACCACTGCATCAAGGCAAATGCGTACGCGCTGTAAGATTTATGTAGATTGAAAATACGTTTTAAACAACGCCCTTCCGCCATTTTGGTGGGAGGGCTTTTTTTTGCGCGAATGCGAGAGCTGCGTAATGGGCGGTTTGAAATCAGCACCAAAGAGGTCTGCCCGTCCGGACGCCCGCAGGTCCCTTGCCCTTATTCGCTGCTTCGCAGCTCGGGGCAAGGGACGCTACGGGGTCCTCGTCCACCCTCGTAGTAGGACCCCGTAGCGTCCAGTTAATCCTGAAGCGAAGCGCAAAGATTTACTGGACCTGCGGGCGTCCGGTTGTCGATTTGTGCTAAAATCAAACTTTACAGGCCACTAATCCGTGCTAAACAAAAAGTCCAGCACCCGTTCCTTGCCGCTGAGGTTGCGACTTCCCTTCACCAAGACGGGTTTTACGGGTGGTAAGTAGACGGTATCTCGGACGTAGACTAGCTTGGGCGAGGCGGGTACTTCGTGGTAAACTGTGTCATATCTGGTGCGGTAACGGACTTGCTTGATGGTCTGGTAGACGGTGTCGGTGACCACAATTTTTTCGGGCGCGGCCGCAGGTGCAATAATGGTTTTTTCAACGAGCAAGGTCTCCGGCTCCCGGAGCAGGAGAACCGAGCTAACAACGAAGAACAGCAACCAGCCAGCCGCAGCGAGCCAAGGTAGCCAGCCAAACTTGCGCCCTTTAACTTGCCTTGCATCCTGCGCTGCGTCGCCCAAATGTGTTGTAGTACTAGCCAAAAAAGCGGTTTGCAGGCTAGCCGGCAACGCCTCCTCGGGTTCCTGCATCAGCAAAGTCAGCTCACGCAGCTCGGTGTAGGTAGCGCGGTCTATGGTGGCTCGCACGGCTGGGGGCAGGGCGCCGTAGTCGTAGTCGGCCAAGTAATCGAGGTAGTCCATAGTCATTTGATTTCGGAGGCTTTGAGGAGGGCGGCAAGCTTTTTGAGGCCGTAGTGTAGGCGGCTTTTCACCGTTCCCGGCGAGCAGCCGAGGGCTTCGGCCGTTTGCTCGGTAGAGAGGCCTTTCTGGAAACGCAGCTCTACGCAAAGCCGCTGGTGTGGCGGCAGTTGTTCGAGGGCCAGCCTGACGCGACGGGCTTCTGCCCGGGGCTCCTCCGGCGCGGCTTTCACGCTGCGGAGATCGGCGTAAACCGCCTCCCGCCGTTGGCGACGCGCTTCGCCTCGGTATTCGTTTTTCAGCAGGTTGGCCGCGATGGTGAAGAACAACGACGATAGGTCATCTGGCCCCGTCTCCGCCTCCCGGAAAGCGCGGCTTTCCAACAACTTCAGGAATACTTGTTGCTTGAGGTCTTCCGCCCGCGCGCGGTCTCCGTTCAGCCGCTGAACGAAGTAGGCATACAGCCGCGCGCCATACCGCCGGTAAAGGGCGGTAAAGGCGGGTTGGTGGCCTCCGGCGGCCTGGATGAGGAGTTGGCGATCGGTCAAATTGAGGTTTTAGTTTTCAGCCCCAGCTTCGAGTGGGCGTCGTGATCTCAAAGCACTAGAGTATTGGTATGTAGTAGGTAACAGCTCTAAAATCGTCGGACCAACTTTTGGCCGACTTCGTCAGGCCAAAAGAATTGGTCAGACGATCAGTCGCTTGTTCTTACCTGCTACTCTACATACTCCATCACCAGCCGGAAGCCGGTAGAAGGGTGTGGTAGTTGGCGTTGTTTCGTTACGCCAATTTGCATATAGTAGGAAGCGTCCAGCCAGCCTCCTCCGATGGTTTGGTTGGGGGTGGCGGTCATTTCAGCAGCATTACCAGACATATTGTAGAGGCCGTAGTCGTTGGGGAAGTAGGCGTCTACATGCACGGTTAGGTCTCCGCCGTCGTCTTCGTAGTCGCAGTTGAGTTTTTTAAGCAACTCGGCTTTGTCTTTTCTTTTTAGCTGGGTATCTCCTTTAGCCCTGACAGCAAATTTTTCAAACTCTGCCTTTGATTCGGGAAGGTAAGTATTGAAGTTGGCCAATAAACAGCCTTTGGCGTTGCGGTAATACGGGCCGCCCCACGGGTACGGAGCGTTGGCTCGCCCGCCTTTGGCAGCGTAGGCAAACTCTTCGGCGCGTGGTAAGCGAAAGCGGACGTTGCGGCCGTCTTTTCGTTTCGGGTCGGCGTTGTAGGCTTCGCTTAGCCAGTTGGCGTACATAGTTGCGGCTTGGTGGGAAACATTGACGATGGGATTGCGGCCAAACGCTGTTGTATTTGTGCCGTTGAAGAATGCTTCCGCAGCCTCACGCAAACTGGCGGGCTCAACGTCGGTAGTCTTGAAGGAAGCGATGGCCGCCGAATCGAGTTGTTCAAACCGGCGTTGGCGCAGCAAGTCTTCGAGGAAGAGCTGATAGTCTGCGTTGCTGACTTCGGTTTCTTGGATATGAAAAGCATTGACGGATAGCTTGGCGTCTTCGGCAGACTGTTGGTACACTCCGCTGGGAATAAAGGCGATGTTTTTGAGAATATCTTTGGCCCGAACGCCGGGTTGGTCGCTTGCTAAGCTACCGTCGTTGTCTTCGTTCAGGTACGTGTTGATGTCTTCCGTTCGGCCCGCCCGCGCCGCGACGGCGCGGAGCAGGGGCAATACTTCTCGGAAGCGCGGCGAAGGGTTCGTCTGGTTGTAGGCGTGCAGTTCCAGCAGTGCGGGCAGGTAGTTTTGGTTGAGTTCGTCGGCAACGGCTTGGGCGGGGCCGTTGGTAAGCGGCTGGCGGAGTTGCTCCATCCGGAATTCGTGTTCGAAGTTGCTCGCCAATATTTCCAAGTTGTCAATTGGGGAGTCGCCGTAGTAGAAGGCTAAGCCGCTGAGGTAGAGTTTGTCTTTCGGCAGCTCGTCTAGGTAAGCACGCCCAGTAGCCGCGAGGTATACCGGCCTAGATTGGGTTGCGAGCAACTCCAACAATTCAGGAACCGAAGGCGGCGCTCCTTCAGCCACGAACGGATCATCTAGGCCAATCCCTTTGAGGAAGCCCTTCCGCATCTCCGGATACCCACGCAGTAGGGGTACACTGGCCACCAGCACGTCTTCCCGGATACCGTAGACCGACTGCAACACCCAACTCGGGTACGTGTCTGCGTCTCCGTTGGTGAGCAAGATGCCGTTGTTGCCCGCAGATAGGAGCTGGTTGTAGTTGTACTCCATCACGCCGGAGGGGATGGGGTCTTGCCGGTGCATTTTTCCTGAAAACACGTCTCGTTGTTCGGTTTCTCCGCGCGATTCGTGGTAGGCGATCAGGGCGGAATACGCTTCGTACCGCTCCGGTCTGTTGGCGTGGGCGATGAGGAGATCAGCCCAGCGCTCCGTTGGGTGGCGGTTTGCGGCAAAGCGGAGATAAGGGAGGTAGAAGTCGTTGGGGTCCATCACTTTCTCTGCCGCGCTGAGGATGGCAGCTAAGTCGTGCTGCCCGGAGCCAAAGCGATTGCTGTAGTTGGCGGTTTTGAAGTAGTGGAACCAAGCTTCGTCGGATGAGCAGTCGCCGTTGGCGACGGCCCGCCAGTCTTCCGCTTGTTGGTCGTAGAAAGCGCCGTCGTGCTTGGCGCGCATGATGTCTACGAAGGGGTGCGGGAGGGCGAGGTCCGTGCAGTCTGGGGCGAGGTCGTTGCAGCCGAAGTATGAGTTGGCGGTCATTGGCTGTAACCAACAACTCAAGAGTAAGGCGAAGAGGAGGCGTAGCATAGGTTTGGGGGTTGCTTTTGCCTTTGTTTACACCGTGGGGTGGCGGTGGTTCAATTTCGGTTCCCTACTTATTCTTCTTCACGTACTCTGTCAGAATAACAATCATCTGCGTCTCTACCTTCCCTTCAATGTGGCCTGCGTTGTCGTGGACCAAGCGGATGTTACGGACGGCCGTGCCGCGCTTAGCCGTGAAGTTGGCCCCTTTCACTTTGAGGTCTTTGATGAGCGTTACGGAGTCTCCGGCTTGCAGGATGTTTCCGTTGCTGTCTTTGTGGACCAGGGCGTCTTCGTCTGGCACACCAGCCTTGGCCCAGGCTAGGGTTTCGTCTTCGAGGTAGATCATGTCTAGCAGGTCTTGGGGCCAGCCTTCGCTGCGTAGTTGGTGGAGCATCCGGTAGGCGACGACCTTTACGGCGTCGGTCTCCGACCACATGCTGTCGTTGAGGCAACGCCAGTCGTTGGGGGCTGGGTCTGTGGTGCCGTCGAGTTGGTCTTTCAACTTCTGGGCGACGAGTATGGTCTGCTCCATTGAGCCATCGAAATTGGGACCGACCTCGTAAACGGCGAGGTTTTCGGTTTCGCCGCTTAGTTCGCAGGCATTGTTGGCGCGTTGGAGGAGGGCTTTGTCGATTTTCATGGGGGCGAAGGTACGGTACTGGAGTGAGCTGCTTCTGGTAGCTCGCTCTAGGTTTACGTGAGGCTTGCCCATAAGCCACCGGACGCTTCAGGACCTCCTTTAGCTTTGCAGAAGAACGAATTAGAAAGAAATTGATATTTAATATCGGCGGTCGTCTCATCAAGAGACGACGACCGTCGAGATTAAATGTTAATTTCCCCCACACAAGATTTTGGAACAAAACAAGACTCGTTGAACTATAGGAGGTAAACTAATAGGATCTCCATACGCCACTTCTAACGAAAAAGGCTAAGCTTCGATTCAGCACCTTCGATAGTTTATGATTCGCCCAAACCCATATAGCAATCCATCTTCACAGT
>CALEDI010000329.1 GCA_937949535.1 uncultured Lewinella sp.
ACTACACGCCGCTTGTATGCCTACGTAAACCACCACCGAGCCGGTGGCAAGGGATATTTCATCGATCCGAAAAACGGGGTTAGCAGGGTTTTCAACGTTAACGGTATCGAGGTCCGCATTACCGGAGGCCACATAGGCGAAGCCTGAAGATTCCAGTCCTGTGCCAAAGTTAAGGCTCAGCTCCGCGTCGAAGATGGGATCTATGGACTTGGTGAACAGCAGCAGCGGAATGGTGTCTGGCGTACCACAGACGGAAAGAGCATTTGGCTGGGCGAAATCCGGGTTACCGCGCAAGTCCACTATGTTGATGGTCTCGGCTCCGATAAGGGTTGGAGTAGCTATGCCTGTAGGCGGAAGCGCAACATAAGGATGAACAAGATAAAGGTTGACGTGTGTCAAATATTCTTGTTGTTGGTTTTGGTCTTGGGCAAGCGGCTGATCGAAGAATAAGTCACTTGCACAAAGAATGCCCGACACGATAGACAGTAAGATAGTTGAAAGAATCCTCATGAGAAAAATTTAATCAGTCATAAAATTTAAAGCATCAAAATGGAGTGCTGGAGTGGCTTTAGAAAGATCGTCTTAAAAATTTAAAGCCTACAGCGATATTTTTCAATTCCATGTTTTACAGACGCCTATACATATAAAAATTTATTTTTTAGTGCCGAACTAGTGTTTTTTGTTCGAAAAAATAAGCTGCTGCTCATTTCATTTCTTTACCGTTTTTAGCCGTTGCTAGCGTACTAAGATGTCATGAACTAAGCACCTGAAAAACAGTAAAAAGATCAATAATCCTTAGAGGGCACAGTTTGGATGTCCAAACATACGTGTTTGTTACCGTAATACCCTAGTTTTTCCACTCTTTTTCAGCACTAATTAAAAAATGACAGAAGTGTCCGAGTCAAAACACCGTATAATGTGTCCCAGAAGTGTGCATAGCCGATTGCAGATTCCTCAATGGATCAACCAAATCACGAAGGGTCAAAATCTTAGCAATCAGCGTCCAGTATTCAGGCTACCGCTGTTACATTCAGTCTTCTGAACGCTGGATGCTGAGTAATTCAACCGAATCGTCGAAATGCCGGATCGGGCTCCAATAAACCTTGTTTGCACCTGCGGGCGCGCCACAAATAGAGTAGGAAACAAGGAGGCCGTTTGGGACTTGCACCCTATAAGTAACACGTATGCATGGCACACAAAAAAGCCTCCGCCGCAAAATGCGACGGAGGCTCATGACTACAGAAACTCTGAAGTCCTATTAAGTGCTTATGGTTTACACCAGCGTTACATGCTTGAAGCTAGTAGCCTTCAAGCCCTTATCGGAGCTGTCGAGGTACTGCGCAACGGTCTTCTTATTGTCCTTCACGAACATTTGGTTGACCAGCGTATTCTCCTTGAAGAACTTGTTGAGTTTACCCATCGCGATTTTCTCGATCATCGCCTCAGGCTTACCTTCTTGACGAGCGAGATCTTTACCGATTTCGATTTCGGTCTCGATCACCTTAGCATCTACGCCGTCTTTGTCTAGCGCGACGGGCTTCATTGCAGCTACCTGCATGGCTACGTCGCGGCCAGCGCTGTAGGCGTCGTCGTTGTTCTGGCTCAGGCCAACGAGAACGCCAGCGCGGTTGCCGGAGTGGATGTACTCGGCTACGAGCGGAGCTTCGATCTGTTCGAAAGCGGTTACGTTGATCTTCTCATTGATCTTACCAACCATCTCAGTCACTTTGTCCTGAATGGTGAGGTCGCCTTCCATCGGGAGGCCCATGAGGCCAGCGAGGTCGGCGGGCTTATTGGCCAGCGCGATGTCAGCGATCTTGTTGGCGAAGGCAACGAAGTCGTCGTTCTTAGAAACGAAGTCGGTCTCGGAGCTAAGGCGCACGATGATGCCGTAGTTCTTCGCGTCGTTGATCTTAGCGATGACAGCGCCTTCGTTTGCGTCGCGGTCTCCGCGCTTAGCGGCTACCTTTTCACCGCGCTTGCGGAGTACTTCGATGGCCTTCTCAAAATCACCGTCGGCTTCCTTCAGTGCTTTCTTACAGTCCATCATTCCGGAACCAGTCATGTCCCGTAGTTTCTTTACGTCTTGGGCGGAAATTGCCATAGCGTATTTATATTTTGTTGTTTTCTTGTTGGATTGGGGCGGGCTTGGGTTTAGTCTCTGCGCCTTATTTAGAGTATTTAGTGTTCAGTGTTCAGCGTTCAGGTCGTAGGTGGCCTGAACGCTGAATACTGAACACTGAAAGCTGCTACTTAGCTTCCGGAGCTTCCGGTGCTTCAGCAGTAGCCGGAGCAGCTGCTTCGGCTGGCTTAGCGGCTTCAGTTTTGCCTTCTGCCTTAGCGCCTTTCTCTTCTCCACGCTCAGCAAGGCCCTGCTTGATGCAGTCGGTGAGGTAGTTAAGGATGATGGTCACAGACTTGGAAGCGTCGTCGTTCCCGGGGATGGGGTAATCTACGCTGCTCGGGTCGGCGTTGGTATCCACGATACCGAAGGTACGCATATTGAGTTTCTTGGCTTCGGCCACGGCGAGGTGCTCATGGACGATGTCTACCACGAAGATGGCATTCGGGATGCGGTTCATGTCCGCAATACCACCGAGTACCTTGCTCATCTTGGCGTGCTCACGGGTGAGGGTAAGTTTTTCCTTCTTGGTTACGCTGTCGAGGGTACCATCTTCGAGCATCCGCTGGATGTTCTGCATCTTACGGATGGAACGGCGGATGGTGTTGAAGTTGGTCAACATTCCTCCCTGCCACCGATCGGTGACGTAAGGCATGTTCACGTCCTTTGCGGAAGAAGTAACGATGTCGCGAGCTTGCTTCTTCGTTGCTACAAAAAGAACCTTCTTTCCTGCCCGAGCGATCTGGCGCATGGCGTTGCCGGCGCGTTCCATCGTTTGGAGGGTAGAGTTGAGGTCAATGAGGTGAATGCCGTTCTTTTCGCCGAAGATGTAGTTGGCCATCTTTGGGTTCCACTTGCGGCGCAGGTGGCCAAAGTGAACACCGGCTTCGAGCAGCTGCTGGTGGGTGGGCTTAGTAGCCATGGGTTATTTATT
>CALEDI010000330.1 GCA_937949535.1 uncultured Lewinella sp.
CGACGATGTGATCGAGGTCGTTGAGGAGTTGTTGGACGCGGTTGCCGGGTAGGCGGAGGGTGACGGGGCCGCGTTCTGGGCGGACAAATTCGTTGGGAAAAGCGGTGTTGCCTTCCGTGAGGAGGAGGAGTTCTCCGCTGACCATTTCGGTGTCTTTGGGGTAGATGGGGAGGGTGCGGCGTTCGCCGTCGGAGGCTTGGTCTCCGTCGGTGGTTTGAACGGTGAATTGGTAGGTCATGCTGTCCGCTCCGGAGGGGGCCGTGATGGGGTAGCGGTACTCAAGTGCATCAACCAACTTTGCATCCTGCGTTTGCGCCACCTCTTCCTCGCCCTGAAACGATAAACGGACCGCTCGCTCGCCATCCGCGCGGTTGATGGCGAGGGTAGCCGCCTCTGCTTGGTCTCCCTCAACGAGAAAACGCGGCAGGTAAAGCTGTGCCTGAAGCGGCAAAAAGGCCGTGGTCTGCTCCAAGGCAAAGCCGATGCGGCGGCGGCGGTCCTGCCCGACGGCAAAGGTGTTCCACGCCGTGATGTCGTCGGGGAAGGTGATGTCGAAAACCGCCTTGCCCGCCCGGTCGGTACGGAGGTTGGGGAGGTAGGCGGCGTAGTCGGAGAAGGTTTCACGGATTTCTGCTGGGGGGAGGTTTAGACCAACCGTTTCGGAATTACCACCTTGGGTGGAAATGAGTACCACGCCGTTGGCACCGCGTGCGCCGTAAATTGCCGTAGCAGAAGCGTCTTTGAGTACCTTGACGGAAGCAATTTGCGCTTCCGTTAGGTCGTCTATGTTCTCCACCGGAACACCGTTAACAATGTACAAAGGTTCATTAAGACCTAGACTGCTTAGGCCACGAATGGTGAGATTGTTTGTGCTTCCGTCCTCTCCGCCTACCCGTACACCATCCACATAATACGAGGCCGCATCGCTGCGGGAGCCACGGATGTTGATGGCTTCGCCTTCGTCTGTAATGCTTACGCCTGCGGCAATTCCCGCGATTTGGCTGATGTTGCGGGTGGGGAGGTTGCGGATTTCTTCGGAAGTAATAGCCACACTTCCGGTAATGTCTCGTTTTCTTACCGAGCCATAGCCCACAACCACAATTTCCTCCAGTAGTTCCGCTGAAGTCTCCATCGTTACATCAAAAGCTGAGGCTGGGTAATTTGTATTCGTAAATTCAAATTTCTGAGTTGCGAATCCAGTATAGTTGAAAACCAAGCTGAAGGCACCTACGGGCACCTCCAAACTGTACCTACCATCAAAATCCGTAACTGTACCTCTTTTTGTTCCTTCAACTAGTACGGTAAGCCCGATTAAGGGTTCCCCGTCTTCGTCCAATACAATCCCGCTGATCTGGTCGCCACTAAATACCCGCTCTACGTAGACTACCTCCGGCTCCGGCTCCTTCGGCGGCTTACTTGCCGAATACCCTTCAATGCGGTCGAAATTATTGAAATGCTGTACGTTTTCTCGCTGGAAAGTAAGCAGCGTGAGGCTGTCTTCTCCGAGCGCTATTTGCTGGTAAAAAACAGAATCGTTGCGGAAATGGTACAGCACATCGTAAGTGCCGGGGCTAAGGTGGTTGGGCGAACTAAGGCTCGTTAGAAAATAGTCTTCAGCCGTAATGGGACCGAGGACAATGCGGCCAATGCCTTTCGGTAAGTTGGCAAACTGCAAGCGAGAAACAGGCTCCAGCGGAACCAGCCGGGGCAATCGCGTGGCCTTAGATATGATCTGCCGCCGTGGTTCCGGAGGTGGTATTTCGTAGACGTATTGTGGCAGCCCCGGCCTAGCTGGTCCGGAACGCGCTCGCCGCTCCATAAAATTTTCAATAGTCTCCCGCTCCAACGGATAGAGTCGGTCTCGTTCCTTGCTGATTCGGTAGGTAGCTCGGGGTTCAAAGCGGAGGCTGACGCTGTCGTGGCTGGGGAACCAGAAACGCAGGTCATCACCGTTAGCAGCAAGCCCTAGCGGTGCCCAATTGGTGTTCCTTGCTCGGCTAGTAGATTGGATAATGCCCTTGTCTTTAGCCTTGAAATGTACGGCTCCGGAGGTGCGCATATTGGAGAGTGCAAAGACCCGTTCCCAGATGCGGTTCACGGCTTCTTTACCCCATTTTTGCACCTGCGTGCGCGCCCAACCAGCCGTCGCCCACCGCTCGGCATCGAAGCTGAGGACGAGTTGGCGGCAGCTCTCGAAGTAGACTTTTTTGGTATAAGTATGCTCGTCGGTCCGCAGGCTGATGTTGCGCCAGCCACTACTCACCGGGATGCTGTAGGGCGTAGTGATGTTGGGGTGCCACCAGTACACGAGCCGGTCGTCGGCGTAAACGGTTCGGATGGTGACGGGCTGGTGTTTTTTGAGCACGAAGGGCGCAAAGTGGGCGTGTTGTACCCCCTCGGGGAGGAGGGTGTCGAGGTCGCGTTGCCAGCGAAATTCGGCGTCGGGATACCGGAGGCGGTAGGCCAAAGCGGTGTCTAGGCCGAAGTCTTCCACGAGCCAGCCCGTGGGCACTTCGGAGCGGCTCAGGCGGTAGGCTTCGTGGCTGTAATCTTGCCGACTGCGGCGGCGTTTGTTGCGCTTATTGTAGGTCGGGGTGGTGACTGGCGTTTTGTCGAAACGGGCGTTGTAAGTACCAGCGGAAAGGCGCACATTCGGGGCTGGGCGGCCCTTCTGGTCGGTGGCTGTTAGGGCGATGCGGACGGTCTCGCCAGGCGTCACTTTTTCCGGTTGGGTCAGTTGTAGGTTCAGTACGTTTTTGTGCTCGGTTTGCAGGTCGTAACGGGGAGCGAAGAGGCCCGTTTGCGCGTGCTTCCAGGTGCCGCCCGCGAGGTAGGTGTAGTGGAGTTTTAGCTGGGTGCCGGGGGCGAAGCCGGAGCGGATGACCCCACCCCCGGCCCCTCCCCGCTGGGGAAGGGAGACGTTGGAAGCAGCAATTACGTGCTCGTCTTCGTAGAGCGTCCAGCGGAAGGGCTGGGCGTTCGGGTTGGGGAAGCGAAGCAGTAAGGTATCACGCGACCAGTAGGCGGGGTTTCCGCTGACGGGAGAGAGGTCGGACATGCTTTGGCTGGCTTCCTGCTCGTCGTAGAGGAGGCGGTATTTGGCTTGGTGGTGGTTCAGTTTTTGGGTGTGGGGTAGGGTTACTTTTTGGGTTAGGGTGTCGTTTTGGGGGGAGATGGTCTGGAGGGTGGCGTACCCCGGACTGCGCTGCGCTTCGTCCGGGGTTATCCGAAGGGAATCCGCTACGCGGAAGCTGGATGGGGAAGGCGTTGGAGGCGGGGCAGATACGGGCGCGGCCGCAGGTGCGAGGAAGGTTAAGAGGCTGTCTCCTCGGAGTTCGAGCCGGGGGATGCGGGCGTAGCGGCGGTCTACGGTGAGGGTGTTTTGGGCTTCTTTGTATTCTCCCGATGGGCCGGTGAGTTGGGTGGTTACGTTGATGCGCACGGAATGCCCCTTCGGGAAAAGGCTATCGGGTAAGATGATGCGGCGGTCGGTCCGGTTGTCGGTGGGTTCGGTATGTACGTAGAGGGTGTCTGGTAAGACGATGGTACTGTTGTCTCGGCTGGCGACAAACCGGTCTAGGCGGACGGTGAGTTTGATGTCTCCGTTGGGCAGCGGCAGGCCGTTGATGTCTTGGGCCTTCACGTCTAACCAGGCGGAGCCTGGTAGGCGGGCGTCTTTGGAGGCTTCGGTAGTGAGTTTGTATTCGGCCAGCTCGTAGTCTTGGAGTTTGAAGCGAATGCTGGGAGATACATTGCGCCCGCGCCAACCAAGGGCGTCGAACCTTACGGTGTAGTCTTGGTCGAGCGGCCAGTCTGGCGGGATGGCCATTGTGTGGGTGTAGCGGCCTTTTTCGCTGCTTCCTACCTTGGCGGAGAAATTTTTACGGGCACCCCGGCCATAGGTGCTTACCCGCATCACTACCGAGTCTGCGCCTACGGGCCTCCCCTTCGGGTAGGCGAGGTAGGCGCTCACCCGCAGGGTGTCTCCGGGGCGGTAGCGCGGTTGGCTGGTGGTTACGTAGCCCGTTATTGCTTCGGGATGGGCAATGCGGTTGATGGTTCGTTGCATGGGGTAATACCGGGGCCAGTGCCAGTAATCTCCCCCAATGCCGTCTTTGAAGACCTTGTAGATACTCTGGCCGTAGTAGTAGGGCAGCTTGAGCGTCCGGATGGGTTGCCGCGCGCCAAGCACGCGGACATCGTGGGCGAAGCGGCTGCGCCCAATTGTTTCGTCGACGCAGTGGAAGAGGGTGTCGTTGCCGACGATGATCTTGAGGTTATCGATCCGCCAATCTCGCCGCTGGTAGGCGCGGTGTTTTTTGCGGTAGCGGACGGGCTTGCCGTCGGCCGTCACGGTAGCGTCGGCCCTCGCATTCCCTTCTGGGTCGTGGAGGCGGAGCTGGAAGTTGCCGTTGGCGGCACTGATCTCGGCTTCGTAACGGTAGGTGTTGAAGTACCCGTATGCGACCTCTTCGCCGTACAGCTTGGCCGTCAGGTAGTGGCCGGTGGGGAGCTTGGCCCGATCGGTACCTGCGGGATAAGGTTCTCCCAGTTCCGGCAAATCTTCCATCGCCAGCTCGCCTTTGATGATCGCGTCCATCAAACGAGCGGAGACGGGATAGATGCGCGTCTCCGCATCGGGAAAGGAAAAGTCCTGAGCCGAGAGGAAAGGAAGAAAGAAGTAGAGGAATAAAGAAAGTAGTAGGTAGCGCATGTGGGAATGTTCAGGACATTCAAGATGCAGGTTTTAATACAATTACATACGGCAAAGGGCAAGGCCGTGTCTAAAAAATGAACATGTTTCCATTTTCTGGAACAAAGTTGATAAAAATAAATTTATTATAAATTGTCAATCACCACTTTGCTTTCTTGGCTCGTCTTTTGACATACTGTGGCCACAAAACGCGAGATAATAAAAATTATCAACACTTTTTTTTAATAGTAATACGACAGGTTTTTTAGTAAAACTTCACTTGGACAACATAGCATAGTTTAATTTTCAGGTTTTTAATTTTGGCGAGACCGCAGGTGCACAACACGTTTTAAAGCAATTGTTTGCACCTGTGGTCTCGCCTCATTTAGTACGTGAAGCCAGGACCTCTGCCAGAGAGCGTACGCACCGATTAAGGTTTTGAACTTAAGTTGGGTTTTCATTCCTTATATTGTGTTTTATCTAACTGACACATTTGGCTATTTTTAAAATTTTTATTGTTGAAGACGATCCCTTTTATGGTCGTTTACTAAAACATCACCTCGGTTTTAATCCTGATCATGAGGTAGAGCTCTTTTTATCCGGCAAGGCATGCCTTCAGGAGCTTTATCGAAAACCAGATGTCGTTTCTGTAGATTATGGGCTGCCCGACATGAGTGGTGATGTACTTCTCAGTAAAATCCATGCGGTAAACAGCAACATCCCCGTCGTAATCATTAGCGGGCAAGAAGACATTAGTACTGCTGTAGACTTACTAAAAAAGGGTGCACGAGATTACATCGTGAAAGACGACAATACCAAAGATTTACTTTGGCGCTCCATCATCAACATCCGAGAAAACAGTGACCTAAGGCAGGAAGTAGAGACCCTAAAGGTCCAACTTGAGGAAAGGTTCAGTTTTGACAGTATCATTGGCACTAGCAGAGCGATGCAACCAGTGTACAAGATGCTCAAAAAGGCCATCAAGTCAAACATTAACGTAAGCATTACTGGCGAAACCGGTACCGGTAAAGAAGTGATCGCTAAAGCAATTCACTACAATAGCAACCGGAGCAAACACCCTTTCGTAGCCATCAATATGGCAGCGATACCAGAGAACCTGTTGGAAAGCGAACTGTTTGGCCATGAAAAAGGTGCCTTCACCGGAGCAGTAGGCCGAAAGCTCGGCTCCTTCGAGTTGGCGAAAGAAGGGACATTGTTCTTAGACGAGATTGCGGAGATGAGCCTCTCTTTACAAAGTAAAATTCTGCGGGCCATTCAGGAGCGGGAGTTTACCCGTGTTGGCGGAACCGAGCTAATAAAGTTCAAGGCGCGGCTCCTAACGGCGACTCACCACGACTTAGAAACCCAAGTAAAGGAAGGCAAATTCCGCGAAGACCTCTACTACCGCGTGATGGGCCTCCCCATCGCCCTCCCCGCCCTCAAAGACCGAGGTAACGATGTGCTCTTACTCGCTGACTTTTTCATCAAGCAGCATTGCCACGAGAATAAAATCAAAGCCCTAAAGCTCAATAAAAGCGGTAAAGAAAAACTGTTGAAGTATAATTTCCCAGGCAACGTGCGGGAGCTAAAAGCAATCATAGAACTTGCCTGCGTAATGACGGATACCAATGGTATCAGCGCTGAAGATATTCACTTCTCAGGCCTGAGCAAACAGCAAGACATCAATTATACCAACAAAACCTTACGGTCCTACACCCTAGACATCATCAGCCACTGCTTAAAAAAACACGACAACAACGTATTGAGGGCAGCCGAGGAACTCGATGTAAGCAAATCTACCATTTATAACATGCTCAAGAGTGGTGAGCTGAGCAACAACTAAGGTATGAAAGTCAAACAATACTTGCTACACAACACCGATGAGCTCTCCGGAACGGCTGATAGCGAAACAGACTTAGTGATAGGTTTTGGCGCAAAAAGCATGCTGGAAGAGAAAGATATTTATGCCTCTATGCGGAAGCAATTCCCAGAAGCCATCATTGCGCTTTGCTCATCATCGGGGGAAATTCACCATACGGAAGTATACGACGGCAGCCTGACCGTTCTGGCCATGTCTTTTGCCAAAACGAGTCTCCGCTACCATGCTGTAAACATTCAAGACCACCTAAACAGCTTTGCTGCTGGCACAAAAGTGGTGCAAGGCTTGATGGCCGAAAACCTCCAGCACATCCTAATCTTGTCTGATGGTAGTTTGGTGAATGGTAGCGAACTGGTAAAAGGAATCAATAGCATCATCCCCTCCAACATCCCTATTACCGGAGGGCTTGCTGGTGATGGAAGCGCATTCAATTACACCTTGGTTGGCCTCAACGAAACGCCCAAGCAGGGCAGGATACTGGCCATTGGCTTTTATGGCAATAGCTTACGCGTAGCGCACGGATCTTTTGGAGGCTGGGAGCCCTTCGGCTTGGAAAGAACCGTAACGAAGTCTTCTGGTAACGAACTCTTCGAGATCAACGGTAAGAACGCACTGAACATGTATAAGGAATACCTCGGTAAGTACGCAGCAGACCTTCCCGGCTCCGCACTTCTTTTTCCCTTATCCATGCAAGTGGAGGGCGGAGATGGGTATTTGGTGCGTACCATTCTTTCGATTGATGACGAGCGGTCCAGCATGATCTTCGCCGGAGACCTGCCCGAAGGCTGTAAGGTACGGTTCATGAAGGCCAATACCGACCGGCTGGTTGATGCTGCAAGCGTAGCGGCTAGCAGTAGCCTCGTAAGTTTCGATACAATTGAACCAGAAGTAGCCTTATTGATTAGTTGCGTAGGTCGCAAACTAGTCTTGGGCCAGCGCGTAGATGAAGAAGTAGAAGCTGTAGCTGACATCCTTGGCAACAATACCGTTATCGGAGGGTACTATTCCTACGGAGAAATATCTCCACTACTAGAAGGTGGGCCGTGCGAGCTGCACAACCAAACGATGACCATTACCTGCATGCAAGAGATCGATTAACGAACAAGCCTGAGGCAGTATGTACCATAAACTTCTCCAGAAGCAAATCCGGAAATACCTACCCAAACACCTCCTAGATCAAGAGGACTGCCAGATCTTTCTACAGAGCATCAACAACTCTTACCAACTCTTTGAGCGTGACCAAGAACTGATGGACCATGCCTTTACCATGAGTGAAAGAGAGTTTGCGGAAGTAAATCAGGAGCTCAAGCTCTTAGCCAATCAACGCCTAATTACTCTAAAACAACTGAATGAAACGGTCAGTAGTTTACTAGACTCTAACGAACCAGCAGACGAAAACGAAACCTTGGTCAGCCTCTCCGAAAAAATACGGAGACAGGTAGACGTCAATAAACTCAACCAGCAAGAGCTCTACCGGAACATTAATTTATTCAAAACACTGTTGGCCAACCTACAGTCTGGCATCCTCATTGAAAACGAAAACCGCGAAATACTCTTTACCAACGACCTGTTTTGCTCTATTTTCGACGTTTCTACCCCTTCAGATCAACTAATCGGAGCAGACTGCTCCCGAGCAGAACGACGGAAGAAATACCTTTTTAAAGAACCCGAAGCGTTCTTTAGCCGGATTCAAGCCCTACTGCGCAAACGAGAGCCGGTTTATAACGAGGCTATCGAAATCATTGATGGCACCATACTGGAGCGCGACTACGTACCCATTTTTATTGATGGTGTTTACAGAGGCCATTTCTGGAAGTATACAGACGTAACGGATGAGGTCCATTACCAATCTATTTTACAGGAAAGCGAAGAACGGAACCGGCTCGTGATGAATTCCTCTCTTGATGCTATCGTGATTTCTGATGAAGAGGGCAACATTGTCTACTGGAATCCTCGTGCTGAACAAATAATGGGCTGGACCGCCACAGAGGCAATAGGCAGCTCCGTGACCGAACTGTTCCTACCAGAATATACAGACGCGGCCCGTCAAAGCGGCTTAGGGAATTACCTTAACGCAAGGAAAAACAGTATGCTCAACCGAGAGCTAGAACTCACCGCCGTAAACAAAGTGGGAAAAAAATTCCCCCTTGAGCTTGTCGTTGTCACCTATCAGCAAAACAGTAAAAACTACTTCTGTGGGTTCATGAGAGATATTTCTTCTCGGAAAAAGTCCCAGAGTCTACTCCGAGCCCAAGAAGAAAAGTACCGCAACATCATCACCAATATGAATTTGGGCTTACTGGAGGTAGATACAGCAGGGAATGTTCTCTTTACCAACCAAAGTTTCTGCGATATTTCTGGTTACCAAGCCAAAGAGCTAGTCGGAGCTAAAGCCAGCGATTTCCTACTCAAAGAAAAAGGCGTTACGCCCCAGAAAACAAAACAACTACTAGAAAAACCGCTTAGCCCAGACAGCTACGAGATGGCTGTCAAGAATAAAGCAGGTGATACCCGATGGTGGTTCATATCCGAAGCGCCAAATTATAATGATGAAGGTCAACTAGTTGGCTCGGTAGGTATTCACCTAGACATCACCAAACAGAAAGAACTGGAATCCGCCCTAGCCGTTTCAAAAGATAAAGCCGAAGAAGCATCGGTGGCAAAAGAGGCTTTCTTGGCCAACATGAGCCATGAAATCAGGACCCCACTCAACGCCATCATCGGTATGATTCGGGAGCTCTCCCGCGAGCAACTCTCCCCCCAACAACAAACCTATCTAAGCCATACCGATACCGCTGCTAAGCATTTGCTCTCCATCGTCAACAATATTCTTGACATTTCCAAAATTGAAGCCGGCGAGCTTAAGCTTGAAGCACACAATTTTAGCCTTCAAGCCCTAATAGCCAACATTAACAGCATTCTCCACTTAAGGGCTTCTGAAAAAAACATTCAACTGACCTCAACATTGAGCAAGGAGGTATACCCTGCCTACATCGGAGACAGTGCGCGCATTCGCCAGGTCCTCATCAACTTGCTCGACAATGCGATCAAATTCACGATGGAAGGCTCCGTCGATCTGCGGGTAGAAGTTATGGATGAGGACGAACACCACCAGTTCATCGAGATTACCATTTCCGATACGGGTATCGGAATGGACGCAGACTACATCAACCAGATCTTCTCTAAGTTTAGCCAAGCGGAAAAGTCTACTTCACGTCGGTTTGGAGGTACCGGCCTCGGTATGTCCATCACCAAGGAAATCGTAAAGCTCATGGGCGGGAGTATTGAAGTGAAGAGCGAGAAAGACCGAGGCACCAAACTAAAAGTCAACATAACACTCGCCAAAGGGGACGTAGACAAACTTTATGGCGGCATCCAGAATAATCGTCATCTACTAGAAGGAGCCCATGTCTTGCTCGTGGAAGATAATATGATGAACCGCTTCATTGCCATCAAGAGCCTCTCCCACTTCGGTTGTACCATAGACGAGGCCGAGAACGGCTTAGTTGCCCTAGAGTTGCTAAAAACAAAAACATACAATGTTGTCTTAATGGACATTCAAATGCCCGAACTAGACGGAGTGGAGACCACAAAAATCATCCGGAATGAGCTAAAGCTCGAAGTGCCCATCATTGCCATAACCGCCAATGCCTTCAAGAGAGATATTGAACTCTACCTCAGCATCGGTATGGACGACTACGTAACGAAGCCC
Organism: uncultured Lewinella sp.; assembly: GCA_937949535.1. Lineage (GTDB taxonomy): Bacteria > Bacteroidota > Bacteroidia > Chitinophagales > Saprospiraceae > Neolewinella. The sequence goes on from CALEDI010000330.1 coordinate 10,285, forward strand.
TTTGAAGAAAAAGAACTCTTCAACACCATCGTAAAGCAACTACAATGGGAAGGCGCAGACAAAGCCCAACGCACTAATATTATGAACAACAACAACTACGACCTGAGCAACCTGAAAGCCCTGAGCAGAGGAGACGAAGACTTCGTCCGCAGTATGGTAGAAATCTTCCGCCAGCAAACCCCGCCAGCGCTAGAGGAAATGAAAGAGGCTCTCCGTAGAAAAGACTACGAAACCTTAGCCCAGACTGCACACCGGATAAAACCCAGCATCGAGAACATGGGGATCACACAATTAGATGGCGTAGCAAGAGAAATTGAACTAGCCATCAAAACGAAAGGCAATGCAGTAGACCACACAAAGCTCACACAAAAGCTACACACTCTAGTGAGCACACTTTCAGCTGTTTTTCAAAAATTGGACACCGATTTCAGCTAAATTGAACCCGGAAAAGTATTTCGACAAGGAATAGACGTTCTTCTTACAACGTGAGGGTTGCCCATAAGCACCGGACGCTAGAACCTCGAAGCGCTCGGCTAAAATGCCTGGCGTAGACGGCATTTTAGTCGATCCTTTGAGCGTCTGGCATCCAAACCTCATGTTCGCGCATCAGGAAGAGTCTTCGTCAAAATTAAACAAAAAATACAGGTCTTAGCGTAGCCCACAAAGGCATACGCCTAACTCGCCGCTCCACAACCAATCATTTGGAGGCAAGATTAATCCCAGCTTTTGTTACTAACCTTAGAGGCACTTACCAATTTGGCGTATTCTTCGGTAGTGAGGCCATCGTAGCAGAACTGAATGGGGTCTACCTGCTTGCCGTCTTTGTGTACTTCGTAGTGGAGGTGGTCTCCAGTACTGCCGCCGGTGCTACCAACTAGGCCGATTTTGGCGCCGCGTTCAAGTTGAGCACCTCTCTTTACCAAAATTTCGCTCATGTGGCCGTAGAGGCTCTTGAAACCGTAGCCGTGGTCAATGATGACACACTTGCCGTAGTCGCCTCGGTTACCAGCCCAAATTACTTTGCCTTTGCCGGAAGCTTGGATGGGGGTGCCTTTTCTACAGTTGAAATCAAGGCCGTAGTGCATTTTTTGTACGCCATGAATTGGGTGCAAGCGCATGCCGAAACCGGAGAGTTTCTCAATCTTACGGCTAAACTGATCGGAGCGGATAGGCTTGATGCTTGGTATCGAAGCCAAACGATCTTCCTTATTCACGATCATGGTTGTCACGTCATCCAAAGACCGGCTCTGGAGATCGAGGCGGTGCTTTAGGTCGTCGAGGCGAGCGCGCAAGTTGGCGATGTGCTCTCCGCTACGCGGTAGTTCGCGCAGGTCGGCGTAAGCATCATGACCACCACGGCCACCCTGCCATACATCCCGATCAATGGGTTCTTCCCGAAAGATCATCCGGTACACACCAGCGTCTCGTTCCTGAATGGACTCCAGAACATCCGCCATAGCGGTAAGCTCTTCGTTTGTATTACCAATTTGTGCTCGGAGGATGTCATTCTCTTGTGAGAGGAGCCGCTCGCCCGGGCTGGGAAAGTAGGCATGGATGATGACAACCATAAAGAACGCTGTAACCATCGCGGCGCAGCAGAAGGCAAAACCTCTGAGGATGGTGTAACGAAGGGGCTCAATGACCCGGTCGTACTGCAGCGTTTGCTGATTGAAGACGAATTTTTCGCGTCTCATAAAGGAGTTTCTAGACCAAAAATCACAACGGCTGAAATACTTGTAAAATAATACCTAATCAATGTTACTGGCTCTCAAAACTTGCCGTTGTCTTATTCCCATGAAGCAAAACAGCCTAAAGCCATCTCATTCAATAGTTGCGAATGTACCTTATTGAAGACAATAGCGTAAAAAATACGGTGGAAAAGTTATCAACAGTTCAACCTATTTGCGAACTTATTTGTGGAAAATGATCGTTTTTCATTAAACAACACCAAATAAACTACACTATTTTTCTTGTTTTTATTTGTTTTAATTAGTTATTTAAAAACAAATACTTTAATCACCGAAACATTCCGTAACAGTCATTGTACCGATCTGCCTTCCGTTTGCGTTGCAATTCTTTGCTGTTTCCGAGGTCAATAATGATGCTGGCTTCTAGGGTAGAACCGAGGCCTCCGGGCACGTTGCGTAGGTCGGAGACGACGACATCGTAGCTGAACCCAATTTTGAGAACGTCTTGCCGAAAGCTTACCGCAGCGATTACTCCGTCGGCGTTTCCGAAAGCGTGGCGGTACCAACCGCCGAAAGCTACTGGCCCGTAACCGAAGTAAGTCCCCATGTTCAACTGGCGCAACGACGCTTGCGAAGTAAACAGAAAATTGGGCGTGATGTAAGCCGGCCGGCGGCGGTTGCTGTAGCGCTTCATCTTGATCTGGGCGCCGCCGGTGATGGTGGTCCGCATTGGCCGACCAGAATAGAGGTTTTGGCCTATTTCAACGAGGCTCTCGTCTGGCCGGTTCATGTGTTCAAAGCTTACGCCGCCGTAGACGTTGTAGGCCGAGAAGAGCACCCCCGCGCCAAAATCTGCGGAAGTTTTGGAGAGTGCGGCCAGTTGTTCGGCCGTGATGCCATCGGCCCCGTTGATGGGGTCGAGCACGTCGCCGAAGGTCCGAGAGCTAAAATCGAGCGAGGTACTAAGGATGCCAGCGGATAGGCCGAGGCGAGCGTGTACATCTCGGTTGATCATCACGTCGTAGCTATACACCACCGCAACTTCGGTGTTCTTGTAGGCGCCTTCCAGTTGCTGATCGGTCATCATCCGGAGGCCAACGCCGCTGGGCGTCCGTTCAATGGGCTGGTCGTAGCTGGCCGCGAAGGTGTTGAACGCACTGGGGTAAGACGTGTGTTGGGCGCGGTAATTGACCGCGACCCTCGGCGCAGTCCCGACGCCTGCAAAGGCTGGGTTGAGCCGCAGCGGCGAAGCATAAAATTGGGAAAAGACAGGGTCTTGGGCTGCCAGCGGAAGCAGGGAGGCCATCAGCAGGGAAAGAAATAATACTTTTTTCATAGGGGTGTAAATTGCAAGGGTTGCGGCCTAAAGCTAGCCAAAAGCAAGCCAACCTGCCAAATTGAATGGGTTAGAATGTATGATGGGTTACAGATTAGGGTTCAGGATTTAGCGGTCAGCATTCAGGCGGGGTACAACAGCAGCAACCTGAACCCTGATCGCTGAATCCTGAATGCTGTTCACTGAATCCTGAATGCTACCGCCTTCAGCATGACATCTAGTACAGTGTAATTTAAATTTGTCGACTTTTGTGCTGGTGGATTTTATTGACTGGCAAGGCGGTAAAACCGGAGTTTAGCCGTAGCTAAATGAGGATTTTACCAACGCAGCCAGTCGATAAAAGACGCCGCAGAAAAGGCGATGAAATTTAGATTACACTGTACTAGCAGACAAGCATCAATAATTAGTTCGGGCAGTACAACGTTTTCATCTTCCCACTGTATCTTAAAGTTAGGTCCATACCTTATATTATGCACAAGCTCCTTTTTACCCTTTGCCTCACCGCTTTCCCCTTGCTTTTATCGGCACAGATTCGGATTTCCGACCAGTTGATCTGGGACGAAGCGCCCAACATTGTGGTTTGGAACGGGGAGACCCAGGTACAGTTTGGCTATACCTTGGGCGCGGACGCGGGTGCAAAGAAGGTTTCCGAGCAACCGATCTACCTGAAAACATTTGCCGCCGAGCGGGGCAGGGCCTACGAAGTAGAAATCATCAATACCGTTTTTGAGCCCGTTAGTGTGCCGCGCGGCGCGGCAAGCTTCCCCGAGGAGTTCAGCTTCAGCGTTGGGGTCAGCCGCCAGCCCGAAGGCTACATGGGTAAGGTCTCTGCCCCGGCAATGATCCAGACCCCGAGCGGCGTTCAGCGTTTGCGCTCGTTCGAGATTCGCCTTGCACCTGCGGCCGCGCCCAGCGCTCGCCCCCGTACAGAATTTGCGACCAGCTCCGTTTTGCGCGAAGGCACTTGGTTCCGTTTTACCGTAGCGGAAACCGGCGTACACAAACTCACCCGCGCGTTCCTCACCAACGAACTCGGCGTGAATTTAGACGGTATTGACCCGCGAGACATCGCCATCTTCGGCCAACCAACCTCCGGCAAACTGCCCGAAACCATCAACCCCGACGCGCCCGATGACCTGACCGAAATACCCATCTCCATCCGGGGCGAAGCCGACGGCAACTTCGACGGCGAAGACTTCATCCTCTTCCACGCCCTCGGCCCAGACCGCATGACCTACGACCCGAACAGCGACGTGTTCAACTACGAAAAAAACATCTACGCCACCACCAACAGTTACTTCCTGCGCGTAGGCGGCAGCCGAGGCCGCCGGGTGAGCGACCTACCCGCCGCCTCCGGCGGCACCGAAGTGAGCAGCTACGACGCTCTCCACCACTTCGAGGAAGACAAATTCAACATCCTGCACCAGCTCGGAGGCAACTCCCACGGATCAGGCCAAAGCTGGTTTGGCGACCTCTTGGCCGGGGCCCGCGAGGTAGAATACCGCGACGTGTTTTACATCCCCGGCCTCATCACCGATCAGGACGCGCGCATCCGCGCGCGCATGGCACTACGGACCGACGTTAGCAGCCGTTTCCAGATCGAGATCGGCGACCAAACCCTTACCAGCGCCTTGGCCAGCTCGGTCCGGATCGGCCAGCAGGAGCAATCTGCCGCTGCCATCCCTACCCTACTCAGCGGTTCGATGCGGCTGCCTAGCGAAAACGTTACCATCAACCTCAACTACCCTCGCCCCGCCAACTCCGGCACCAGCGAGGGCTACCTAGATTGGTTTCAGGTGCGTGCCCGCAGCCGGTTAGCCTTCGGCAACCTCGAACAGTTCAGCTTTCGGGATGTGGGTAGCATCGATGAGGCGACCGTCCGGTTCCGTTTCGAGAACAACCTCCCCGCCGACGCTATAGTTTGGCGGGTAGACGGTGCCGACGTACGAGCGGCGGATGTTTCCGGCGGGGCGTTCAGCGCACCGGCCGGAGGCCGGTTGTTTGAGTACGTTGCCTTCCGCGCAGATGCGGCCTTGCTTACGCCTGCGGCCGTTGGGACGGCCGCCATCCCCAACCAAAATCTACACGCCGAGAACGATGCGGAGATGATCATCATCGCACACCCCAACTTCCTACAGCAAGCCGAAAAACTGGCCGATCACCGCCGGGCGCACAACGGCCTGAAGGTAGTATTGGTCTCTACCCAGCAGGTTTACAACGAGTTCAGTAGCGGGCGAGACGACGCTGCTGCGCTGCGCAACTTTGGCTTGATGCTCTACGAACGATCTCCCGATCTGCGCTACCTACTCCTTTTCGGTGATGGCAGCTTTGACCACCGCAACGTACTGGAGCTCGGAACCAACCTTGTACCTGCTTTCGAGCATGATGGGCGTTTGACGGAGGTGGGCAGTTTCCCCGCAGATGATTTCTTCGGCATCTTCACCGCCGCTACCGACGGCCAGCCACTAGAGCCAGATTTGAACGTCGCCATCGGTCGTTTGCCCGTAAAGACAGCCGACGAAGCCTCGCAGCTTGTCTTTAAGCTCATTCGCTACGACACCGAGCCCAACACCCTAGGCGATTGGCGCACCCGCATGGTGTTTGTGGGAGACGACGAAGACGGCAACCAACACGCCCGCGATGTAGACCGCGTAGCAACCTCCGTTGCGTCCCTCAAGCCAGACCTGAACTTCGACAAACTCTACTTCGACCTCTTCCCCCAGCAGAGCCTCTCGGCCGGAGACCGTTTTCCGGACATCACCGAAGGGCTAGACCGGGCCATTTTCAGGGGTGCGCTGGCGGTGACTTACCTCGGCCACGGAGGGCCGCGCGGCTGGGCGCAGGAGCGGGTACTCACCATTCCGCAAATCCGCAACTGGAACCGCCCGTCTAACTCCCTTGACCCCATCCAGCCGCCCGTCTTTATTACGGCAACTTGTACGTTTTCCAACTACGACGACGGGGCCTTCGTCTCCGCCGGAGAAGAAGCACTCCTGACGCCCAACGGCGGCGTGGCGGCCTTGCTCACTACTACTCGGCCAGTATTCGCTACCCGCAACTTTGTCTTGACCGACGAGACCGTGAAGGCCATGCTGGAACGGCCCGGCGGCAACTGGCGGACCCTCGGCGACATCATCCGCATCGCAAAAAACAACGTTACGCCCTTCCCCTTCAACAGCACCAACCTGAGCGGAAATACAGAAAACGCGCGCAAGTTTACCCTGCTCGGAGATCCTGCAATGGTGATTGCCTTCCCGAAGCACTCCGTTCGGACAACGATGGTGGACGACCTGCCGATCACGGAAGAGCGGCAAGACACCGTCCGGGCGCTCCAAAAAATGAAGATCAGCGGCGAAGTGACCGATCTTGCAGGTAACCTGCTCTCCGACTTCAACGGCCAGGTATTCCCGACCATCTACGATAAAGCAAGAACCGTCAGCACCTTACAACAAGACCAACCGACGGTGGCGCCGCTGGAAGTCGACGTACAGCGCAACATCGTGTTTCGGGGCCGAGCAACGGTAACCAACGGGAAGTTCGACTTTGAGTTCGTTGTCCCGAGCGACATCAACTACGCCTTCGGAGCGGGCAAGATCAGTTACTACGCCGCCGACCTGGACCAGTTTACCGATGCCTCCGGCTTTTACGACAAGCTCATCATTGGAGGCACCAGCACCGACGTAGTTGACGACGACGAAGGGCCGACCGTAGAAGTATTTATGGACGACGAGAACTTCATCTCCGGCGGAGAGACGAGCGACGACCCGATTTTGTTGGTCAATCTTGCCGATGACTTGGGCATCAACGTAACCGGCAACAGCATCGGCCATGACCTAGAAGCTGTGCTTGATGAAGACACCCGCAACAGCATTGTACTGAACGACTACTACGAGGCGGAGGCGGATGACTTCCGCAAGGGCAAGGTGCGTTATCCGCTCTTTGACCTAGAGCCGGGGCTACATACCGTCACCGTTCGGGCTTGGGACGTAGCCAACAACAGCGCACAGGGCAAGACCGAATTCCTTGTTGCGGCCGACGGGGCCGACGCGATCAGTCGGGTGCTCAACTACCCCAACCCGTTTACCGACCGGACGTGTTTCCAGTTCGACCATACGCTCATTGGGCAAGAGGTTGAGGCCATTGTTCAGATTTATACCGTTAGTGGTAGGCTGATAAAAACCCTAACCCATGATTTCCCCTTTGCTGACGGCACCGTCCGCCAAGACGACTGCATTGAATGGGACGGTCTGGACGACTACGGCGGGCAGTTGGCACGGGGTGTTTACCTCTACCAAGTACGCCTACGTGGAGACTCTGGGACCATTGTTGATGGGGAGTTGGAGAAGCTAGTGATTTTGAAATAGTTTCACGACAATTAAGTAGTTTTGCCGCTATGGAAAAAGCGCAAATTGAAAAATACTTAGAAATGGCGAGCGATGGCGTGATGGCCTACGCTCCGAAGGTCCTACTTGCGGTCATTATTTTATTCGTTGGGATTAAAATCATCAATAAGCTTGTCCGCCTTTCCGTGA
>CALEDI010000331.1 GCA_937949535.1 uncultured Lewinella sp.
ACTCGGAGCGGGTACACAGCAAGTCTGGTGCGGCTATTTGGGCGCGCAACGCAGGTGCAAGGCTGAGGATGAGGAAGCAGAGTAGTAAACGCAAATCGTAATGTTTCTGGGACAAAACCGTTGTTCGGTTGGGTTGAAAAAGATAAAACCGTTTCAGTATAGATCGTGATGGGCCAGTACAGTGTAGAACGCAAAGAAACAACAGTCGTTGTCTTGGGGAGCTACTTTATCCGCTTATTGTTGTTCGTTAGCAAAAGCCAATACACCGAATTTAAATTATCGGTACGAACTAATGGGCATTTTTCAAGATCCCCCTAAATCCCATCACCCTGCACCTGCGTTCGCGCCCTAAAACCGCCTCTAAAATCCTATTCCCGTAAAAACACGCAAGCAAAACAAGCAAAATCAGCAAATTCCCTTTGAATTTACGACTTTTGCCAGCAGTAAAACTTAGCCATGAGCCAACCAGTCTTCTATTCCCTTCCCATCAGTTCCATCCGGCCCGAAACGGACAAGGCAATCACCGTCTCCTTCAGGCCTTCCGCTGCGGACGCAGAAAAGTTTGAGTTCCTAGCGGGCCAGTACCTTACGTTAAAGTTCGTGGTTAACGGAAAAGAAGAACGTCGTGCCTACAGTATGTGCTCTGCGCCCCACGAAGACGAAATTGCCGTAACGATAAAGCGCGTCAAAGGCGGCATCGTGAGCAACCACATTGCCGACAACCTTAAAGCAGGCGACATCGTAGACGTAATGCCCCCCCAGGGCCGCTTCCTAGTAAAACCCGACCCCGCCGCGCGCCGAGATTTTTACCTCTTCGGAGCCGGCAGCGGCATCACGCCGCTAATGTCCATCATCCGTGAATTACTGGAGCACGAACCCAAATCTCGCGTCCACCTACTCTACGGCAACCGCGACGAAAAAAACATCATCTTCGATGCGCAGCTAAAAACGCTCTTAGACCGCCACGAAGGGCAGCTCTTCGTTCAACACACCCTCTCTCGCCCAATCAAGCATAAAGCGGGCGGCCTAAGGGGCCTTTTTGGCAGAGGAAAAACAAACTGGAACGGAGCTACCGGCCGTGTAGACATCCCCGCCGTACAGCGGTTCATGAGGGACCACCCCGGAGCGTCTGAAGACAAGTCTTACTACATCTGCGGCCCTGGTCAGATGATTGACAACGTAGAGCAAGCCCTGCTTGGCCTCGGCATGAAAAAAGCCAACATCCACAGCGAACGTTTCCTGTCTGCCAACGCCGCACAAAAGAAAACCACCTCTGACGCGCCCATAGAAGGCGGCAAAGTGATCGCTAAAGTCAGTGGTAAAGAAGTAACCGTTGATTTAAAACCTGGCCAAACCATCCTAGATGGCCTACTGGAAGCCGGTGCCGCCCCACCCTACAGCTGCCTAGCCGGTGCTTGCAGCACCTGCATGGCCAAGGTCTCCAAAGGCGGCGTCAAGATGGAAGTCTGCTTCGCAATCGACGACGACGAGATCGCCGAAGGCTACATCCTTGCCTGCCAAGCCCACCCCACTACGCCGGAGGTTTACTTGGAGTTTGAGTCTTAGCGTATGAATGAACGCCTCCCAAAGCCCTACCCCTTATTCGCCAACTGCCCGCAGGCCGCGTCGATGTCTTTACCACGGCTTCGTCGTACGGTTACCATCACGCCTCGGTCGCGGAGGTAGGTCGCGAAATGGTCGATGTTGTGCTCCGTGGATTTGCGGAAGGGCGCATTGTCGATTGGGTTGTACTCAATAATGTTGACCATGCTTGGCACCTGCTTACAGATTTTGTAGAGCTTCTCGGCGTCTTCCAAGGTATCGTTGAAGTCTTGGAAGGTGATGTATTCAAAGCCAATTCGTTTCTTGGTCTTGGCGTAGAAATAGACCAGAGAATCTACGAGGACTTCTAGGTTGTTGCTCTCATTGATGGGCATAATCTCGTTGCGCTTCGCGTCGTCGGCTGCGTGAAGGCTGATGGCGAGGTTGACTTTCGTGTCTTCATCGGCTAGTTTTTTGATCATTTTAGCGATGCCTGCCGTAGAAACCGTTAGGCGGCGCGGGGCCATGTGGAGGCCGGTGTGGCTAGTGATGCGGTCGATGCTACCAACGACTTCTTTGTAGGCCAATAAGGGTTCGCCCATGCCCATGTAAACGATGTTGGTGAGTGGTTTGCCGTAGGTCTCCAGACACTGCTGGTTGACGAGGAAGACCTGGTCGTAAATCTCGGCAGCGGAGAGGTTGCGCAGGCGTTTCATCCGGCCGGTGGCGCAGAACGTACAGGTCAGGCTACAACCTACTTGGCTAGACACACAGACGGTAAAACGATCATCGGCCACTACGGGAATTAATACGGATTCGATCAGGTGCCCGTCGTGCAGCCGGAAGCGGCTCTTGATGGTACCGTCGTTGCTGCGCTGCACCTTGTCTTCCGTGATGGTAAGCAGCTCGTAACGTTCCTTTAGGTTCTCGCGTAGTTCTAGGGAGAGGTTCGTCATGTCGTCGAAGCTGCGGGCGCCTTTTTCCCACAACCATTGGTAAACCTGCTTGGCGCGGAATTTCTTCTCTCCGGACAGGATGAGCTGGGAAGTAAGTTCTTCCAGCGAGAGGCTCCGGATGTCGATGAGCTTGGTGGCGGTATCCATAAAGTCAGTTGGTTGGTGGGTGGGGGTGGCACTTCTGGAACAAACACCATTGGGGCGATAAGGGTTGTGCGCCTTAACGCAACTAACCCGATCTGCCTTACCTTTACCACCATGGACTTCGCCCCCCTACTGAAAGCCATCAAAGGCAAAGATTTTTCTCCGCTCTATCTCTTCCACGGAGATGAGCCTTGGTTTATTGACAAGCTGGAAGCGGCCATTGAAGCCAACGCCCTGCAGGAGCACGAACGCGCCTTCAACCAAACCATCGTTTACGGCAAAGACACGGAGTATTTGCAGGTCATCGACGCTGCGCGTCGGTTCCCGATGATGGCCGAGCGGCAGCTCGTCATCCTGCGCGAAGCACAGGATATGCGCAGCCTCAAACAACTGGCCGCCTACGCCGAAAAGCCTTCCCCCACCACCGTGCTCGTCATCTGCCACAAACACAAAAAACTAAACGGCAACACCGCTCTCGCCAAAAACCTCAAAAAAAACGGGGTCGTCTTTGAGGCCAAATCCCTCTACGACAACAAAATCCCCGGCTGGATAAGCAACTACCTCAAGGCAAAAAAATACAGCATCGACCCCGAAGCCTCCAACCTCTTGGGCGAGTTCCTCGGCACCAGCCTAGGCAAAATCAGTAACGAGTTAGACAAGCTCATCATCAACCTCCCGAAGGGGACCACCATCACGGCAAAGATTGTAGAAGACCAAGTAGGCGTAAGCAAAGACTACAACGTCTTCGAGCTCCAGAAAGCCATCGGCCACCACGATGTCGTAAAAGCAACCCGAATCGTGAACTACTTCAAGGCCAACCCCAAAGCCGGGCCGCTACCGATGGTGATGGGGAGCCTCTACAACTACTTCAGCAAGGTATTCCGCCTCAAAGAGCTGCACCGCAAACGCGCATCCAAGCAAGACATCATGAAGGCCCTTAGCCTTCGCTTCGATTTTTTCCTTCAAGACTACGAGAAAAGCGCACGCAATTATTCGGCCCACGGCATTACCCGTGTTTTCTCCCTACTGAAAGAATACGACCTAAAAAGCAAAGGCGTGAACAGCAACCTAGCCGGTAAGCAAGAAAACGAACTATTGAAAGAACTCGTCTGGAAGATGATGAACGTGGAGCAATTGCCCGTTTAGCCATCGGTTTTGGCACCGATACTGATTGTCTTGACAAAGGTATCCTTACTATCTTGCGCCCCCTAACCGAATCACCACCAATCTATGTCTAAAATTCGCGCTGCCATTACCGGTGTCCACGGCTACGTGCCAGACTACGTACTGACGAACGAAGAGCTCTCTACCATCGTTGATACCAACGACGAGTGGATCACCTCTCGTACCGGCATTAAGACCCGTCACATCCTGAAAGGAGAAGACCAAGGCACTTCGGTTATGGTTGTGGAAGCACTGAAAGGCTTGCTCAAGAAAACGGGGACAAACCCCGAAGACATCGACCTCGTCATATGTGCCACCGTAACCGGAGATGCTATCTTCCCCGATACCGCCAACATCGCGACCTATAAAACAGGCATGGTTAACGCCTTCGGCTTCGATCTCAACGCCGCCTGCAGCGGCTTCCTCTACGCCCTCTCGGTAGGCGCGAAGATGGTTGAGGGCGGAACGCACAAAAAGGTAATCGTTGTAGGCGCAGACAAGATGAGCTCCATCATCGACTACACCGACCGCACCACCTGCATCATCTTCGGTGATGGCGGCGGAGCCGTCTTGCTAGAACCTACCGAAGACGAAGACGCCGGCATCATTGATTACCAACACCACGGAAACGGAGCCGGAGAAAAAGACCTCTACCTCATCGCCGGAGGGTCCCGCAAGCCAGCTACGGTAGATTCCGTGATGGCCCGCGAGCACTTCGTTCGCCAGAACGGCCGCCCGGTATTCAAAGCCGCAGTCTCCGGCATGAGCAGCGTCGTTAAAGAAGTGATGGCCCGCAACAACCTCAACGCAGATACACTAGACTGGCTCGTTCCGCACCAGGCCAACATCCGCATCATACAGACCGTCAGCAAAATGGCCGACTTCCCCATGGAGAAGGTGATGCAAAACATCGAACGTTACGGCAATACCACCGCCGGCACCCTCCCGCTCTGCCTCCACGATTACGAACCTCAGCTAAAGAAGGGGGACACCCTCGTCCTTACCGCCTTCGGCGGCGGCTTCACTTGGGGCGCACTTTATCTGAAGTGGGCTTATGATGGAGACCAGGTTACGCGGCTGGACTAGTTGAAGTGGTGCTCCAGAGCCATGAAAATTGAGGAGATGAATCATTTTTGATTGCAGATGTGTTATATTGCTAACAAATGGCGAAAAAATGTTCATAACCGCAGAGACACCGATGTTGTCGGAATTAATACAAGTTCTTGCAAGAGCACCATCTCCGGACAAGATCATGGCGATCCAGGCTTCGGACGAAGAGGAAGAAAGACTGGCTCAACTGATGGAAAAGCAAGATGCTTTAGGGCTTTCTTACGAAGAAGAGAGAGAACTTGATATGTTTCTAATCGCCGAGCACCTTGTTGAGCTAGCGAAAATTGAAGCGTATCTACGCATGAGATCATGAAGAGAAAGAAAAAGGCAATTCCTAAAAGCCTTCGCTTACTTGTGGAGGAACGGGCAAAGGGACAGTGTGAGTACTGCCTTACCCGTTCTCGTTTACTTCAAGTTGGTCTTTTATCGATAAATAGTTAATGAAAAGAGTCCTAATAATAGGCTGCTCTGGCTCCGGAAAATCAACCCTAGCCCGTAAACTCGAGGAGCGGACGGGCCTGCCCGTCATCCACCTCGATCAGGAATACTTCGGCCCCAACTGGAAAGAGCCCAAGCAAGCAGACTGGGCCCAAACAGTGGCAAAGTTCGCCGCGCGAGACAAATGGCTCATGGATGGCAATTTCTCCGGAACCTTCCCCATCCGGATGCCTAGGGCAGACACCGTCATCTACCTCGACCAGCCTACTTGGCGCTGCCTTTGGCGGGTCGTTTGGCGGACCCTCCGTTTCTACGGCAAGGTGCGCCCAGGCTCTGCGCCGGGCTGCCGAGAACGCTTTGACC
>CALEDI010000332.1 GCA_937949535.1 uncultured Lewinella sp.
CACAATCCCCCTAACTCCTACTAAGGGAGACTTCCAGCACTTCTGTAAGTAGTGTTTCAACCCCCCTTCGAGGGGTTGGGGGATAAAAGCTAGTATTTACTTTAGGGGAGGGTTAAACATAAATACGAAGCAACTGCGGGAGTACCCCCCACGTCATCAGCAACCCACCAATAAAGAAGCCGACGACAGCGATGAGGCTAGGGACTTGGAGGTTGGAAAGGCCGCTGATCGCGTGCCCGCTCGTACAACCACCCGCCCAGCGGGTGCCAAAACCTACCAAGAAGCCGCCCAGCAGCAGCAGCGAAAGGCTAGGCCAGGAAAATTCCGACAGGCTGAACAATTCGTGTGGTACGAAGCCCGCACCCTGGCGGCCAGAAGAAGGCGCATCAATGCTCAGCGAAGCGAGGTAAGCTTCTGTAGCTTCCGAGATCGCCACCGGCTCGGGGTTGGCCAACCAAGTAGAAGCGATAAAACCGCCAATAACCGCGCCGCCAACGAAGAGGAGGTTCCAGCGTTGGGCCTTCCAGTCGAATTTGAAAAAATCGGTATGCTTGCCCGCTCCGGCGATGCTGCACATCGTGCGGAGGTTAGACGAAACGCCAAAGGTTTTGCCCGCATAGAGCAGCGCGAACATCACGGCTGAAATAAGTAAACCGCTGACGGACCAGTGCCAAGGTCCCAAAATTGTATCTATCATGTGAACTGTGTTGTGCAAAGCGTAGCCGCAGTTGTGGTAAAACCCACAACCACGGCTATCGAAAAAAAACTAGAGATTCTTCTTAAATAGCAGCCAAAACGGCTTCGTCTATCGTTTGCTGGCTCATGGTTATTGGGCAAACGAATTCGGATTTGGGTAGTTTAGTTTCCCTGACGGCATTCCAGCCCTTTTCTACGTTTACTAAGCCCTCAAATCCGCGAGCTCGCAGTATCGACGCAGCAATCAGGGAACGGTAACCACTTCCGCAGTGGAGGTAGTACGTTTTCTTGCGGTCCAGTGTATTCATCTTGCTGCCGTTGATGTAATCCAGCGGGTAATTGACCGCCGCATCGAGGTGCTCGGAAAGGAACTCAGAGGGGGTGCGGGTATCCAAAATATTGGCCACCTTGCCTTCATTCACCCCTTCTTCCAGTTGGGCAGCGGTTATGTTCTTGATGCTGTCTACTTCGCGGCCTTCGGCCAGCCATGCGGTGATTCCGCCATCGAGAAACCCGAGGGTATTGTCGTACCCAACCCGAGACAAACGGGTAACAACTTCCTCCTCGCGCCCTGCGGGCGCGACCAGCAAAATGGGTTGCTTGATGTCTACAATCAGCGCGCCCACCCAGGGCGCGAAGCTGCCATCGATGCCGATGAAAATGCTGTTCGGGATGTGCGCGGCGGAGAAGTCGTTGCGGTCGCGGACATCCAAAATCAGCGCTCCTTCGCCTTCGGCGAGGGCCTCAAACTCCGTCGGCGTCAGGGCCACATTACCGGTTTTCAGTACCTGCTCAAAGCTTTCGTAGCCGGCCTTATTCATCATCGCGTTCTTCGCGAAATACTGTGGCGCGGGCGTCAGGACAGCGGTCACTTCCCGAACAAATTCTTCGCGCGTCATGTCTGCGCGCAGCGCATAGTTGAGTTGTTTCTGGTCGCCGAGGAGGCCGAAGGTCTCCTTGCTGAGGTTCTTGCCGCAGGCGGAGCCTGCGCCGTGGGCGGGGTAAACGATCACGTCGTCGGCGAGGGGCATAATTTTGTTGCGGAGGCTATCAAAAAGGTAGCCCGCGAGGTCGTTTTTCGTCACTTCGCCCTGCTTGATGGCGAGATCGGGGCGGCCAACATCGCCCAAAAACAGGGTATCGCCCGTAAAGATGGCGTAGTCTTTACCCGTTTCATCCTTCAGCAAAAAAGTGCTACTCTCCATCGTGTGGCCGGGGGTGTGCAAGACCGTAAAGGCGATTTTTCCGATCTTGAGCACTTCGCCACCTTTAGCCGAGTGGATATCATAAGTCGTTTCGGCCATGGGGCCGTAGACGATGGTCGCGCCGGTCTGCTTTGCCAAGTCTAGGTGGCCGGAGACAAAATCGGCGTGGAAATGGGTCTCAAAAATATACTTCAGCTTCGCGCCTGTTTGCTTGAGTTTGTCCAGATAAGGCTTCGTTTCGCGCAGCGGATCAATAATGACGGCTTCGCCTTCGCTCTCAATGTAGTAAGCGCCCTGTGCGAGGCAGCCGGTATAAATTTGTTCGACTTTCATGGTCTGTATTTTTTTGATACTGCAAAGTTATCGCCGCCCAACTGCGGGCTTTGTGATGTTGATCACGTTGGGAGCTTTATCTTCTTTTTCAGGGCGCGGGCGCAGGTGCAATGAGGGGTTTACGGAGCGGGGTTGGGTGCAGATTGCTTCGGTGGAGGGCTTCCAGCCCGACCTATCGCGTTTATACCTACTGGTCGTTGCCCATTACAGGTTTTTCGCCCAACTCGCCAGTCGAATTCTTTTTTGTCACTGCTTTAAAGGAATAATTTGGTTATTAGGATCAGTGTTTTTCTCTTGATAAGATCGACGCTAATTCTACAACAAAAAAGTTCGCCTGTCGAGTTTGGAGAACTACACCCGAGGGGTGAAACGGCGTTCGTATCAACTTATGTATATCCCATAGCAAACCGCTATACATCGACCCTAAAACCCCCTCCCTAAATCCCTCCCCACGGGGGAGGGACTTGTGAAAACGCTACGCGTTTTAGCGCAAGGGCCACTTAATCAGCGTCAATGTATAGCGGTTTGATCCCATAGGCTTCCTGCCCGACCTATCGCGTTGCTTAGGCGGAGAAAGTACGGGCTACCACTACTCATTCGTTTGCAAAGCAGGTACGCGGTTGCCGGGCTTGGCGGAAAAACACTGCTCCGACACCACCGCCTTCGGTACATCCAGAAAGAAATTGTCGGCTCCGATCAACTCCATAAGCCCGGCCCGTTTCAGGGTGTCCCGTGCCGGGCCGATGAGCCCGGCGAAACGAACCGTAAGCCCCCTACCCCGTTGGGTCCGGATGAACTGCTCTAGGCCGTAGGCCGCGCTGCTGTCGATGCGGGCAATGCCTTCGGCATTGATGAGTACGGTATGGATGCGGTCTTCCCGTTCCGCAATGAGGTCATCAATCCAGGCTTGGAAATAGGTGATGTTGGCGAAGTAGAGCGGCCCGTCGAAACGGATGACGAGCATCCCCTTCGGTTCTTCCGCTTCTGGGAAGCGGGCCAAGTTGCGGAAGCTGTTCGTGCCTTTAATCCGGCCCAATACCGCTAGGTGCGGCCGCATACTGCGGTAGACATGGACGGCGACAGACAAGGCTACGCCCGCCGCAATGCCCAGTTGGATGCCCAGCCCCAGCGTAGCGATAAAAGTGACGGCCAGCATCCAGAAGTCGGACCGGTCAAAAGCCCAAAGTCGCCGCGCTTCGCGCCAGTCGATGAGCTTGAATACCGCCACCATGATGATGGAAGCCAAGACCGCTTTGGGCAGAAAGTAGAACAGCGGCGTTAGAAAAAGCAAGGTGACAACGATGAGGCTGGCGCTGATGATGGAGGCCAGGCCCGTATTTGCGCCCGTTTGGTCGTTGACGGCCGTGCGGCTAAACCCACCCGCAACGGGGAAGCCCTGTACCAAAGCCGCACTGATATTGGCCGCCCCTACGGCAACCAATTCTTGGTTGGGCACAACCGTGTATGCTTTGTGGTTAGCGTTGACTGCTTTGGCAATCGAAATACCTTCCATAAACCCGATCAGCGCAATGGTGAGGGCAGACGGGAGCAACAACTGAAGGTTAGCAACGCTGATTTCCGGCAATCCAACCGACGGCAGACCGGCGGGGATGTCGGCAACGATTTTTACGCCCATTTCCGATAGCCCTCCTAACCAAACCGCCAAGATGCCTACCACGACCACCACGAGTGGCCCTGGGATGGCAGTTTTAGCCCGCTTCACCAGCAAAACAACACCAATGCCCCCAAGGCCAAGCAGCAGGGTTGGCAGGTTGATCTGCCCCATTTTCATCCAGGCGGCTACCAAGATCTCATGCACAAAAGAACTTCGCCCCAGATCGACCCCAAAGAGGTGCTGGAGCTGGCTTAGGCCAATGATTAAGGCCGCCGCCGAAGTGAAACCACTGATGATGGGGCGGGAAAGCAAGTCGACCAAGAACCCCAAGCGAACTAAGCCCGCCAACAATTGAAATACCCCTACCATCAACGCCAAGAGGGCGGCTAGCGCTAGGTATTCATCCGTTCCGGTGGCGGCGATGGCCCCAACCGCCGTAGCTGTTAGCAACGAATCCATCGCTACGGGGCCGACGGCGAGTTGGCGGGAAGTACCCAATAGGGCGTAAATAATCAGCGGCAGGGTGGCGGCGTACAGGCCATAAATTGGCGGTAAACCAGCCAATAAAGCATAGGCCATCCCCTGCGGAATGAGCATGATACCGACCGTCAGGCCAGCCGAGACGTCTCCCCTCAACCAGGTACGGTCGTAGTTCTTGATCCAGTGAAGAGACGGCGGCCAATTGAAAAAAGTCATAGTGGGAATCCTGATTTCTGCAAAGGTCTTTCATCCCAAAGCCCTAAACAGTGATCCAGATCACATTGAGGGCGAAACCGAATAGTTGCTTCTCTTCCCCAAACTGGGGCCCCAAAAGCAACAATCCTCCTCACACAAAACCTACAACTCCACCAACAGCTTGATCTTGTTTCGCCCCAGCTCAACCACACCGCGTTTTTCTAGCCCCTTAAGCAGCCGAGACACGGCTTCTCGGCTCACATTTAGGTCGGCAGCAATTGCCTGATGTGTAGTTTGGATGGTCTTGTCTTCTCTGATGTTCGCGCTCCGCCGGATGTAGTCGTACAGGCGTTTGTCTAACTGGTGGAAAGTAACTTGGTCAATGGTCTTGATCAACTCGTTCATCCGTTGGTCGTAGGCCAGCATGACAAAATTTTTCCAACTCTTATAGCGTATCATCAATACATCGAGGTATTGCTGGGGCAACCCTAAGACGACAGTATCCTCTTCGGCCACTGCTCGGATCTCGCTTTTTTTGTCGGCCATGCAGCAGGAAAAAGTCATGGTACAGCTTTCGCCCCGGCTCAGGTAGTAAAGGAAAAGCTCTGAGCCGTCGTCTGCTTCGCGGCTGATTTTGATCGTTCCGCTAATAATTAGAGGAAGCATACGGACGTAGCCGCCGAAGTCCATGATAACGTCACCTTCCTTAAAGTGATGGATACTGCCTTGATTGGAGATTACTTGCTGGAGGCCGGGTTCGGTGAAGTTTGGAAAAATTTGATGCACCTCCTCGGTAGATAACGTAGTCTTCATTCCTATTAATTTAGACTAGCAACATCCGATGCATAATGAAGTTGTCGTGTGCTCGCGATGTCTAATGCTTTAAGTCCCTAATTCATGTATTCGGCGAACCGAACTCCGTCTCCAACAATTTGCCTAATTCTTCGTAGAAAGGAATGCCAAAGCGCTCCGCAACGATCTCGACGTTTCCGCGCCGCCAGAACGCTGATGGGCAACAAACAATCATTTTCCCAGACCCTGCATATAGGCCCAGTTCCAGTAGCGAAATAGGGGCCTTGCTTCCGGGGGCGAAGTAGATGATTATGTGGTTGGCCCGGTCTAGGCCGTTCAGTTCCCAACTTACCTGCTGGAAGAAATTCGGGTCGGTGATGTCTTGTTTCCAAGTAGTACCCCAATCGTCTCGGCGCGGGTTGAGCAGCAATACTTCGGACTGGTTCTCGAAGAAGCGTTCTACGCGCGCTTGCCAGTTTTCGGCTGCTCCGTTGTCGATGGAGCCCGCCAAGAATATGGTTTTGCCTTTTTTGAGGTTACGGGTTAGAGGCTGTGGGGGTTTGATGGAGGGCATCGGCGAGTTAGTTTACAAGCAAAGCTAAGACAACAACTAAAACAATTTGTATTTATTTAAAATAAATGATATGTTTGCAATCCTATTAACTAGATTGTATTGTTATGGCA
Source organism: uncultured Lewinella sp. (assembly GCA_937949535.1). Classification (GTDB taxonomy): domain Bacteria; phylum Bacteroidota; class Bacteroidia; order Chitinophagales; family Saprospiraceae; genus Neolewinella. Next base: position 6,001 of record CALEDI010000332.1, read on the forward strand.
GTTACCAAAGACTTCCTTTTTGACCCCGATGAACAGCAGATCGCCCGTTTAGGCAAAGCACTGATGCACCCCTGTCGGGTACGGATTATCCATGCACTTTTGCAGAGTCCCGTGCTCAGTTATCCCGACCTGTTGAGCATCATTCCGTTGTACCGTTCATCGGTAGACGATCACCTTCGCAAGCTGGAACGCTACGAGCTTTTACGGCGCGTGAACATGATCAATAACTTAGCAGGATACGCGCTTCACTTCCAACAATAACGATAATTCCCCCACTTTCAAAAACCATGAATACTCCTCGCTCAAAACCCATAACCTTCCTCGCCCTAGGCGACAGCTACACCATAGGAACCGCAGTCCTCCCCACAGAGCGGTGGCCAGTCCTTCTTGCCAACGCGCTCAAAAAAACAGACCCCACCAACAAATCCTACACCACCCAACAAGACATCGTTGCCGTCAACGGCTGGACGACCAGAGACCTCATCAACGGCATCAATGCTCGTGCAGATTTGCGCGAAGAATACGACCTAGTTTCCCTCCTCATCGGCGTCAACAACCAGTTCGATGGGCTTCCCTTGACGGAATACCGAACCGAATTTGAGGAGCTGATCAACCGCGCCGTTGCCTTCGTCGGAGGCGACCGAGCGAAGGTATTCGTCGTCTCTATCCCCGATTATGCCTTCACGGGCTTCGGCGGCGGAAAACCGGAAATATCCGAGGGCGTATGCCAATTCAACGAAGCTTGCCGCGAGATCACGGAGCGCAACAACATCCCCTTCCTCAACATCACCCCAATCTCAGCGCAGGCCGCCGAAGACCCCGAACTCGTAGCAACCGACAACCTCCACCCCAGCGGCAAACAGTACCAACGGTGGGTCAACGAAGTGCTTGAAACCCGAGTTCGTACTATTTTAGCGCAGTGACTTGGAGTGCGATCAAGGCCCTCAACTTTCGTCCCCCAAAGCAATGATCGATCTGGAATGGGCACAAGACGTAGACCATACCGACGAGCGAAAAGTCAGAAACAAATAACCTAGCCATGCTTCAGCAAATCAAGATAGACCGCGACGCCTCCCTACCCCACTACCGTCAACTGAGCGACCAGATCATCGACCAAATTCAGCAAGGGTATTTGCAGAGCGGCGCCCGGCTACCAAGTACCCGACAGCTGAGCCAACAACTAGGCATACACCGCAAAAGCGTAGTCCACGCCTACGAAGAGCTCGCCCTCCAAGACTGGATATACACCGCTACCGGCCGGGGAACCTTCGTCTCCGACGACCTCCCAGACACCATCGCCGAACAGCTCCTAACCAGCCTCCCCAATACCGACGCCCCTTCGCCCCCAACAAAACTCCACCTGCCAAACTACATGACGGTCCCCGAGTCCGTAACCCACCTACCCTATCACCTAGACGACGGCCTGCCCGATCCCAGATTGATCCCCTTCGTTGAGCTGGAGCGCGCCTGGAAGTCGGCCCTACGCCGAGGCAACCAGTACCAACGCTTGGGCTACGCCTCTCCCCAAGGCATCCGCCCACTCCGAGAAGCCATCGCAGATTACCTCACCAAAACCCGAGGGCTAAAGGTCTCCGCCGATCATATACTGCTTACCCGGGGCGTTACCCACGCCTTCCACCTTACCCTCACCGCTATGCTGAAACCGGGAGACAAGGTGATCGTCCCCGAACTCAACTGGGCCAACGGCAACAACGCCATCCGGTTCCTCGGCGGAGAAATCCTCAAAGCACGAATCGACGAAAAAGGACTAGACACCGAGCACGTAGCCGAACTGGTGGCCAACCATAAAGTCAGGATGATCTACCTAACCCCTCATCATCAATACCCAACTACCCTCATCATGCCTGCCGCCCGGCGAATCCAACTGCTCGAACTGGCCCGCGCCAACGGCATTTACGTTTTTGAAGACGATTATGATTTCGATTTCCACTACGGCAACGTCCCCATCATGCCGCTGGCCAGTGCGCGCCACGGTGGCCTGCTGTTGTACGCTGGTTCTTTCACCAAAGCGGTCTCTCCGGCGTTTAGGGTTGGGTATCTTGTTGGTGAGCCAGCCCTGGTTACGGAACTGGCCAAAATACGCCGCATCGTAGACCGGCAAGGAGACCCAACCCTAGAACACGCCATGCTCGAACTCTTCCGGCTAGATGTACTTCCCCGATCGTTGCGCCGCGCCAGAGGTGTTTACCAAAAACGGCGCGATGTGTTGGTCCGCCTTTTGGGTACAGAACTCAATGGTTTGGCGTCTTTCAAAGTACCCGACGGCGGGATGGCCATCTGGACCAACTTCCGAAAAGACATCGATCTAGAAGCGGCAAGCAAACGCGCCTTCAACCGAGGGTTAAGTTTCTCCAGCGGCAGCATCTACGGCCCCAAATGGAACGCGACCAGGCTGGGCTTCGCTTCCAGCACAGAAGCAGAGCTGACGGAGGCTGTCCGGATTCTCAAAGGCTGCCTTTAGTGACCATTTGGCGCGGCCGCAGGTGCAGAGGTTGGTAAGCGGCCTCGTTTTTAGTGCTAAAATCAACCGACCGAGCGAATGTAACAGCGGTAGCCTGAATGCTCCTAAACTTGGAGGAAACAATCGAACTGTAGAAATTCAGAAAAAAGACAAGTACCTCCCTCACCGCCTTCGGTAAACGACAAGGTCTTCCCCAACTTCATCCGTCAGTTCGAAGACTTCAAGCAAACGCTGGCCCAGTACCCCCTTAATCTCTTGGTCGTGTTTGCGGCCAATGAGGTAACCAACATTGGGGTTGTTGATGATGCGTTCGGCCTCGGCCGCTTCGTCTATCTGGAATGCCCGGACGTGGTGATCGAGGAACAGCAGCGAAGAGTGTACGTAGGGTGTCGGTACTGGCCTGTTGAGCAAATGGTAACTGACCTGATTGCCGTTGAGGAGGAAGTAGGTTTCTTCTGGTCCAAGTTTATCCTGAAGGTAATCCGCGATTTGGCTCGGCCGGTCGGTCTTGTTTTTATAGTTGAAGTAATGCGCCGTACCGAGTACCAGCGCGAGACCACCAACAAGGTAAGGAACGGCCCTGCGCAACCGATCGGTACGCAACCACCGGAAAACGGTCAGTCCCGGCAACCACCACAGCCCAGCCAACAAAGCGACTACCGGATGGAGCTGTACTTGGTAATGCCCGAAGCGTTTGCCCGTCAGCAGAACCACCGTAGTAACCAGTATGAACTGCAGTAGTAAGTAATATCCCCACTTGGTCCCTTCTTTGCGCTTAAAACCTCTACACTGCACCAGCGCCCCCGCCCCCAAAACAACGAAGGGCGAAAAACGGAGCAAGTAATCTCCCATATACTTCAGGCGCAGGTACCACGGCAAATCTACAGGGTACGCCGCGCCGACGTCGAGGGTATAAAAAGCAAGCTCCTCCAGCAAGCCAAGGCGGTAGTAATAGCTATAAACGAACAATAGCGGCAAGGCGAAAGCCCCAACCAGCAACAGGCCCGCCCCAATCATGCGCCCCAAGGCCGCTCGCCGCCCATAAAACCAAACCAAAAACAAACCCACCGCCAGCGCCTCCGCCGCCGCAAACGGCTTGATGATGACCGCCAAACCAAGCAATAAACCCGTCGCTGGCCAGTGCCAAAGCGCATCCGCCCCACCCTCCCGAATGCGCGGAGTCACCGCCAAAGCAACAGCCATAATGGTGAATGCATTGAAGAATATCTCTGTATTCGGAGACACTCCATAATAGGTAAAAAGGCTGCAAATAAGCACGTAGATGATGCCCGCCGCCGCCGCCACACGTTCGCTCCCCGTTGCCCGCCGGCCCGCCAAGAACAAGCCCCAACCGCCCAACCCAACCACCGCAGCGGCAGCCGTGCGCAGCGCAAAAATGCTGCCTCCTGTCAGCTTGATCAACGCAGCATAAACCCAGAAAACACCGATCGGTTTGGTATCCACTACGTCTCGGAGGTACAACTCGCCGCGCAGCATTTCATCAGCGATGACGATATAAGTGCTCTCGTCGTGGTTGATAACGGAGATGAAAAAACTACCCCAACGCGCCACGATGGCGAGGGCTATAAGTACCAACAACCACTTGTATTTTCCCATTGTGCAAAGATAGACGCGGAGGCTGTTTAATTGGCCTCGATGCGTATCGTAACAATTGTACCCGTATGTTCCAGATCAGGGTGCAGGTCTTCAACAGAAACCCCAAGTTTGATTTCATCGTCTGAGGCAAGCAATGCCTGCCGCTCCTCAAGGATGGCGGTAGCGCGCGAGATGTGGCCGGGGCTTTTGGAGCGCAAAGCTGCAATTTTTCGCCCAACACCATTGTCTGACACGGTGCAAAGTATCACATCGTCATCGTTTTGGTCGAGTTTGAAATCTACACGGAGTTGGCCGCCAAAGTTGAGCGGGCGTAAGCCATGCTCGATGGCGTTCTCGATGATGGGTTGCAGTAGTAGAGAGGGCACCTCGTCCATCTCTGGGTCGAGGGCGGGGTCGATGTTGAACACAACATCAAACTTACCGGGGAAGCGAAGTTGCTCTAAGTTAACGTAACGTTTGAGCATCTCTACTTCTTCGGCAATAGACGTAAACCGATGGCGAGAGGACTCTAAGAAGCGGCGCATCATCAACGAAAAATCGGTTAGGTAACGGGCGGGGTTTTCTGCGTCTGGCCGCTGGACGTATTCCTTGATGGCGTTCATCGCATTGCTGATGAAGTGCGGGTTGAGTTGTTGGCGCAACGACTTCAGCTCTAAGCTTTGCACCTTGCGTTCGCCCTCCATCTTGTCGCGCAGCCAAGCCATTCGGGCAAGGTGTATACCCAAAAGAGCAGTAAATACCAAAAACACAACGAGTAGACGAAACCATGGCTGTTCGTAGTATGGGGCCAGTACAACGATCTGCAGGCTTCGGTCTATCTGCCCTTGGTGCCCTTTCTTATCGTAAGCCCTTACCTTGAAGGTGTAAGTGCCCGGGTTTAGATCGGTATACCGTACGGAATTGCTCGTTGTTGGGTTGGTCCAATCTGGGTCTAGTCCTTCTAGTTTCGTCTGGTACCAACATTCTCCATCCCGCGAATAATCTGGCATGGTAAAATCTATCGCGCAATAAACCACCGAAGCCCCAAGTGTTATTGTTTCTGTTGGGCTAGAAGGCAAGTGGTACTCTTTTTCATAATCTTCTTCTCGCGCTAAAGTTTGGTAGCCAACCATTGCGGGATTGTAACAGCTAGGAGATGCCGTGAGGTCGTCAATAGCAAAAGAGACAAAGCCGTTTATGCCCCCAGCATACCAACGCCCTTCGGCGGGATTATAAAACGTTGATGCGGTGTTGAACTCATCGTTACTCAAGCCTTCTTTGGTCGTGAATAAATCGGTACGGCCAGTTTTTCGATCATGCAGTACAAGCCCCTTGAAAGTGGTGATCAGTAGCCGGTCATCTTCCGTAAAGTTAATTGTGGCGACATCCTCTGTAGGCAGCGGAATAAAGCCTTCCTGAATAGAAGCCTGGTCTTTTTTGAGGAGGCAACCGCCAATTTTAGTGAACGCTCCCGTTTCAGGATCAAACTCCTGTAGGCCGTTTCTGACGGTGCCTAGGATAACCCGACCGGCTGCGTCTAGGATAATATCAGAGACGGATATAGCGCGCCCATTGGGAAGAGGATGAACTCGAAGTTCATCCGTACGGGCATCAAAAGAATAAAGCGCTCGGCCAGTACCGATCCATAAAACGTTGCGCTGCTCGTCGAAGATTGCTTTCCTCGTATATCCCTCGATGCCACTACCTAGCCCCTGGGTACGAATGATCGCGAAAGAATCTTGGGCGGGATAGAAGTAATAGAGATGCCCACCGAGGTGGTCTTTATTATCTTCTGTGATGAGTAGCAGCTCGTCTTCCGTTCGGCCGTTGGTTGCCCAACGGACAACGTGGTGCCGCTCGGGCAAACGCCAGCGTTTCCAAGTACTGTCTTTGGGGCGGTAGCGGTAAACGAAGCCGAGGTAAGCCTCTGTAGAGTCTATATCGCAACTGTGGCCAAAGATGTCTCCTCGGTAAGTAAGCAGGTTGGTTCCGCAGCCGTAATGATTTACGACGGAGCCGTCGTTTTTCAGCATATTCAGCGTATCCAAGGTGTTGGTTTCGGGGTCAACCCGGAACCAGTAGGGCATTTTAGAGTTCTTGTTGACGTACACGGTGCCTTCTTCATCTGCGGCAAACCCTCGCATTACGTCTCCGAATTTTCCGGGGCGTAGCTCGCGGTACAAAAACCTCCGGAAAGGGCGTTCTTCGGGCTCGCTAAAGTCGAGCATATAAATTCCTCCGTGGGTATTGAGGCGCAGGCCCTTACTGAAATCTTTTCCAGAAATCGTGATTATCCGGTCTTCAACGTCGTTAATCAACCACTGCGCGCTGCTTCGTACTCCGTTTATTACTTGCTCCAGGTACATTATCCTAAGGTGCGGCAGGTCTAAGTACCCAAAAAACATATTGCCCTGCTCATCTTCGGCAAAGAAGTTGATATTTCCCCCTTCGGGCAAGGGGTCGAGGAAAAGTTCGAAGTCTTCTGCCGGAGCTTTACGGAAAGTCCCCTGGCTGTTGCTCACCCACACGAAACCATTCCTGTCGGTGTAGATACTGCTTGGGGGCTCATCTGTTGGTAGTTTGAAGGTGACTGATGCTCCGTCAATTACTTCCTCTACGGTTTCGCTCCTCTGCCAATACATAACGAAGCCGTCCGTAGAAGCGGCAAGGAGTTGATCCCCTTCGCGGATTTCTTGCTTAAGCAAGTGCACTTGCTTCCGTCCGGCTTTAGGAGAATAGGTATGAACGATGCTACCTTGGGCGACGTAAAGAGCTTGGCCCGCCTGTTGGGTCACCCCCCCAAATACACCCAGAGATGGATCATTAAACCGGGTGCCCCAAACTTCCAAAGTAGCAGGATTTAGTACTTCTATAGAATCCCTAACTTCCGCCTTTCTAACGTAAAGCCATCCGTTTTCATCGCGCACCATCGGGCCATGAAAAGTTTGAGCTACGTCGTCAAAAACCGTTATCCCTTTTCCGTTAATCCGGCACAACCCACTGTTAGTTCCCGACCAAAGCACGCCCGTTGTATCCATCACAGAACAATAAACCACCCTGCTGGAGAGGCCATCTTCGGTTCCGAAATACTCAACGCGGTATTCCTTCGGTGGAAAATCCTGACACAGAAGCACCGCACCCCAAGAAATGAGGAATAAAAAAAACACGAACCAAATAATATTCTTTAAGGACATAAGCTTCGCAAAAATCGTAACCTAAAGGCGGATATTCAGGAAAGCACCGTTAAATTAATCCATAAGGCGACCAAAAACGTAAGTTTATTTATTTCCCTCCCCTAAGTTAAAACATCACACATGAACGCAATCTTGATAGATGATGAGCCCGCCGCAAACGCCGAGTTAAAGAAAATACTCCGGTCTGCTCATCCTGAAATAAGAGTAGTTGGTGAGGCAACCAACATCCATGAAGGGCTACTGAAAATCAAACAGTTAACGCCAGATATTTTGTTTCTCGACATCGAGATGCCCGGAGGCACTGGTTTTGACCTGATTCGTCAGTTAGGTAAAGGCCCTAGGCCCGAAATCATCTTCATCACCAGTCACAACGAATTTGCCTTCCAGGCCTTCAGTTGTGCGGTACTTGATTATGTACTAAAACCGGTAGAGCCCGACGCCTTAGCTACCGCAATAAACAGGGCCGCAGAACAGCTCCACCAAAAGAGTAGCGCGCAACGCCTAGAAGCACTGCTATCCAATATGGACTCCTCCAACAATGCGGAAAAACTGATCGGGATACCCAACGGAAGCGGGGTAGAATTTGTGAAGGCAAAAAACATCATCTGCTGCCAAGGCTTCAAAGGCTATACCTCAATTCACCTCGCCAAAGGGAGCAAACGCACTTCTTCCTACCCCATTGGCCGCTACAAAAAAATGCTGCCAGTACCAGATTTTTTCATGACCCATCGCTCATTTGTTATCAACCGAAAGCACGTGGTCAGTTTATCCACCGACGAGATCGAGCTAACCGGTGGGCTGAAAGCTGAAATCAGTAGACGGCGCAAAAAACTCGTGGAAGAATGGCTGTCATGAACCAAGAATATAGTGGCATTTGCCACTTATCGAATCGAAACGACCACTTATCGAACCACGCTTTATCCTCTCTCTCCAACACTAGATATTGAGGGTACAACCGATAAACAACACAGACAACAGGTTTAAAATAGACTCTTTGAAATGTTTTGAGACAGTATTTTTGAAAATCACCACGATAGCCTTTGATTGCCCACTTCCTAGCTAGGAAGTGGGCTTTTTTTTTGTTCCCGATTATCTTTGCGGCTATGTACAACAGCCTAGTAATAAAAGTCGGTACCAACGTCTTAACCCGCCCAGATGGCCGCCTAGACATCACCAACATCAGCCATTTGGTAGATCAAATCGCTGCGCTTAAGGCGGAGGGGGTCAACCTCGTCCTTGTTTCTTCGGGGGCCGTTGGGGCGGGGCGCGAGCTGTTGCAGGTGCGGACAGGTACGGAGGAGGTGGCCCGCAGGCAGGTGCAAAGTGCGGTTGGGCAAGTACGCTTGATGGAGATATACCGCCAATTGTTCAGCAACCACGGCCTGCTTTGCGCTCAAGTACTCGCTACCAAGGGAGACTTCCGAGACGACCTCCACGCCGATAACATGCTCAACTGCTTCCAAGCCCTACTGCTAGACGAGGTAGTACCGGTAGTTAACGAAAACGACGTTGTGGCCGTAACCGAACTCATGTTTACCGACAACGACGAGCTGGCCGGCCTCGTATCCCGAATGCTAAAGGTAGACGCCCTCGTCATCCTCTCCAGCGTAGACGGCCTCTTCGATGGGCCGCCCGAAAACGCCGAATCCAAACTCATCCAACGCATCGAAGCCGGAGACGAGTCGGTGCTCAGCTTCGTCCAAGAAAAGAAAACATCCTTCGGGCGAGGCGGTATGGCAACCAAACTCCGCATCGCCACCCAAACCGCCGCCGCCGGCATCCCCGTCTTACTCGGCAACGGCCGAACACCAAACATCCTAAACGAACTCATCAGCGGAAATTGGCCGGGGACGACGGTGAAATAATCCTCATCCCCATCCCCTCATTAACCTCACCCTGCACCTGCGGCCGCGCCCTGATTGTTTTCCTAACAAACAATACCCCCCCGTACAGACAGGGCATGCCCTGTCTCAACAGTACAACAAGGCATGCCCTGTCTCAACCCTGCCTCAACATAGCTATCTTTGCCCCAAGAATCAAACCACCCCGGATGACCCTTTTCCAACGCCTCTTGCTATTATCAGCCTTGGCCATCGCCTGCCTCGCCTCTGCCTGCGAAGTAGAAACCGAATTCCTGACCGGCAACGACGTCCAGCTCCGCTTCAGCGTAGACACCGTCGCTTTCGATACCGTTTTCGTAGCCCGTGGCTCCGCCACGCAGCGCATGAAGGTCTATAACGACGGCGAACAACCCGTCAAGATCGACCGCATCCGCGTTGAAGGCCGCACCGGCGTAAACTTCATCTTCAACGCCGACGGCACCGGCGGGCCAGAGGCCCGCGACATCGTGATCTGGGGCAAAGACAGCATCTTCCTCTTCGTAGAAGTGGAGGTAGACCCCACCGAGCCCGTCAATACCAGCCCCTTCATCGCCGAAGACCGCCTCCTCTTCGAGACGGGAGACGTGCAGAGCGAAGTCGTCCTCCTCGCCTTCGGCCAAAACGCCAACTACATCAACGGTTTTCGGCGCGGAGAATTTGGCGGCATCGGAGCCGGAAACTGCGACCCCGATGGCTTTTTCACCCTCGATACCGACCTGCCGACCGTCATCTACGGCTCCCTAACCGTAAGCGACTGCATCCTGCGGGCCCTCCCCAGCACCCGCATCTACTTCCACGGCGGCGTGCAACGCAACGACCAAGTTGCAGGGACGGGCTTCTTCAACGACGGCCTGATCTTCACGACCGAAACCGGCGCGGTTCAGTTCCTCGGAACCCTCGCAGAACCCGTCATCCTCCGGACCGACCGCCTAGAACCCAGCTTCGCGCAAGACCCCGCCAAGTACAGAGGTTTAGTACTCGGCGCAGGCAGCCGGGGCAACCGCCTAGAACACACCCAACTGCTCAACGCCATCGTTGGCGTCACCATCGACAGCGCGGCCGAGGTGACCGTAGAGAACTCCGTGATCGCCTACTCCGGCGGGCCAGCCATCTCCGCTTACCAATCTGATGTGACGGTCCGCAACTCCGTTTTTCACGACAATTTCGGCAACGCCATACAGTTCGTCAAGGGCGGAAACCTCGTGATGGAGCACACCACCATCGCCAACTACGGCGTAGACGCCAGCGGGCTGGCTTTGACCAACTTCAGTTGCGACGACAACAACGTTTGCATAGCCGCACCAATGCGCGCGCAAATCCGCAACTCCATCGTCTCTGGCTCACGCGGCAGTGAACTGATCTTTCTGGACATCTTTGAAGGAGAACGCACAGACCAGTGGGCTGTACGGATCGACAACTCCGTCGTCCGGACCGATCAGGCTTTCCTAGACAGCCAAGATGGTCTCTTCGCCGATTTTTACGACAATATTTGTAGCGGCTGCCACAACTTAGAATTCAGCGATCCGCTCTTCATCGCCCTCGACGAAGACGACTACCAGCTCGATTCGCTCAGCGTAGCCCGCAATCTGGGGATATTCCTACCCGCCCTACCTACCGATAAGCTGGGCGTAGAGCGGGATATGTCTACGCCCGATGCGGGAGCGTTTGAGCGGGTGGATTTGTAGATAAACACTATTTCCTACCCCGCTCTCCAGTTGCTCTCCCCCAAGCTGGACGGGCAAAAGTCTGGCAGCACACGTTAATTATACCCTAAAGCCTATCCTCCAACCGCAATCCCCCGTATATTGTGCCCAGCTCTAATTAAATCACATCCCCTGTAACATGACCAAATTTATACTTTCCCTTTTATTGGTCTTTTGTCTGACTCCGCTCGCTGCTCAAGTAACCATGAGCAACGACTATTTCCCAATGGCGGGCGACACCCTGAAATACAACACCGTAGACAGCCTCTACCTCACTACGCTTGTCATCGCGGAACCCGGTGCGGGCCTAACGTGGGATTTTGGCATACCCCCCATCAATGAACAACGGGCAGACGCCGTCATCTCCGCCGTCGGAGACACCTCTTTTGCCGGAGCCGACGTAAAAATTGTTACGAACACAAATACGGAGAGTTACTACTCCATCTCCGACACGGAATTCAATCTCGTGGGCATCAGGACCAGCTTCGAGTTCCTTCCGGAGTTCATCATCAGTACCCCCGCAGACCCCGCTCGGCCAACCCGCCGCGCACCGCTGAACTACCTCGACACCTACGAGACCGTTACGGAAAACACCGTTACCGTCTCAGTAGACAGCCTACCTCCCGAAGCCATCGCCCTCTTCGGAGAGTCCATCGAAAACTTCGATTCGTTGCGCATCACGACGACCTCCTCCCGCCAAGACGTAGTAGATGCTTACGGTGAGCTTACCATCGACGACAAGACCTATTCCGTGCTCCGCGAAGCCCGGACCGAAGACGTTTTCATCAAGTTGGAAGTCATCGCGCCGTTCATTCCTTGGACGGACGTTACGGCTACCCTTTCCATCGTTGACCCCCGCCTCGCTGCCTTCTTGGGCCAGCAAACGATCACCAAAACTTACCTCTACTGGAGCCCAGAGATCATTGAGCCCATCGTTGAAATCCTTACTTTCTTGGAAAGTGGTGAGATACAGCGCATGGACTACCGCCGCCGTCCGCGGCCGGTTTCTACCGATGGGCCGGGTTTGCGCCAAGCGCAAATCAAGGTATTCCCCAACCCCGCCAGCCAACTGGCAACCTTTGAGTTCACCGGCCTAGAACGCGGAGAATACACCCTCGCGATCTACAACATGAACGGCAGCATAATCAACTCGCGGACTTTCTCGCCCCTCGGCGACCAGACCCGCGTAAATGTAGACGTGAGCAACCTCCCCAAGGGCCTATACCTCTACAACCTCCGCAATGCGCTCGGCCGAACGATTACTACTAAGCGACTTGTTGTTGGATCTGAAGGACCTTAATGTAGTAGTGTAGTTTAGTAGTTTTGTAGTTGCTCGGTGCTAGAACGGAGATGCTCGCTCCGCTTGTGCGGGCTTGTTTTTGTGTTTTTTGTTCTTATGTGCTTTATGTGTTAAAGCTGTTGCGTGCGGCAGCGTGTAACACCTCCTCTTGGAATTGATTTAGCCCTTGATTTGCGTTATAAGACTACCAGACCATAACAACTACAAGACTAATTCCATGAAAAATCTCCTCTGCTCCTTAATCCTCCTACTCTGCACCTGCGTCAGCGCCCAAAAAGCCAGCACCGCAAAAACCATCCACGACCTAAGCTACCGCCCGCAAACAACGGATGAATACGCCAAAGAACGCTGCAAACTAGACCTCCGCTACCCTACTGATAGCTTAGGCTTCGCAACCATCGTCTACTTCCACGGCGGCGGGTTGGAGTTTGGCCAAAAGCATTTTTTGGAAGCTTGGAACGACAAAGGCATCGCCGTCGTGACGGCCAACTACCGGCTGCACCCCAAGGTCGAAAACCCGGTCTATACCCAAGACGCCGCCGCCGCTGTTGCCTGGACGATGAAGAACATCGAGCGCTACGGCGGAGACCCAAAACGCATCTACGTAAGCGGCCACAGCGCGGGCGGCTACCTCACCAGCATGATCGGGCTAGACACAACTTACCTCGCCGAACACGGCCTCCATCCCGATAGCCTCGCTGGCCTGATTCCGTTCAGCGGCCACACCATCACCCACTTTACCCCGCGCAAAGAGCGCGGCCTGGCCTGGAACGATGTAGTAGTAGACCGCTATGCCCCCATCGCGCACCTGCGCGTGAGCAAACTCCCCATCGTCCTCATCACCGGAGACAGAGACATGGAACTCTTCGGCCGCTACGAAGAAACGGCCTACTTCTGGCGGATGCTCACCGCCTCCGGCCACCAACACGCCGAACTCCACGAACTCGACGGTTTTGACCACGGAAGCATGGTAAGGCCTGCGGCCCTACTCGCACTGCGATGGATTCGGGCCTATGAACAACAAAGGCCCTGAGAATAATCTCAGTCTGAAGACTGACGAACCTTCACGGCTTAAAAGCCGGGCGACCAACCTACCGCCCAATCACATTCCGCCCCAACTGGAACATGTGGACTTCATCCGGCCCGTCCGCTAGGCGGACACTGCGGGCGTAGGCCCAGAAGGCCGCCAACGGCGTATCCACGCTCGAAACGCCCATGCCGCCGTGGGCCTGGATGGCGCGGTCAATGACCGTTTGCGCCATCATGGGCGCAACGATCTTGATCATCGAGACCAGTTCTTTGGCGTGTTTGATGCCTTCGCGGTCGATCTTGTCGGCGGCGGAGAGGGTAAGTAGACGGGCCTGCTCGATCTCGCAAGCGGAGCGGGCCACCTCCTGGCGGATGCTGGAGAACTTGCTCAGCTCACGGCCGAAGGCCGTGCGGGATTTTACGCGGGCGCACATCAGTTCGAGGCTCCGCTGCGAGGCACCGATGAGGCGCATGCAGTGGTGGATGCGGCCGGGGCCGAGGCGGCCCTGCGCCACCTCAAAACCGCGCCCTTCGCCCAAGATGATGTTCGCCAGCGGAACGCGAACGTCTTTCAGTTCGATCTCGGCGTGGCCGAAAGGGGAGTCATGGGTATGGAAGGAATCCAAGGGCCGAACGATGCGCACGCCGGGGGTATCAGCGGGCACCAAGATCATGCTTTGCTGCTCGTGGCGGGCGGCATCGGGGTCCGTTTTGCCCATCACGATGTACACCTTACAGTCGGGGTTCATGGCGCCGGTGCTCCACCATTTCCGGCCGTTGACGACGTATTCGTCGCCGTCGCGGACAATGCTGGTACAGATGTTGGTGGCGTCGGAGCTGGCTACTTCGGGCTCGGTCATCAGGAAAGCGGAGCGGATTTCTCCGGCCAGCAATGGGGCAAGCCATTTTTGCTGCTGGGCGGGCGTTCCGTATTTCGCCAACACTTCCATGTTTCCGGTATCGGGGGCGTTGCAGTTGAACACCTCAGGGCTCCAGAGGTAGCGGCCCATCTCTTCGGCCAGCGGCGCGTATTCTAGGTTGGTTAGGCCGGGGCTGTATTCGCCGTATTCTTCGGGGAGGAAGAGGTTCCAGAGGCCAGCGGCGCGGGCTTTTTCTTTGAGGCCCGCCATTGCGGGATGCACTTGCCAGAGGTTCCGGCTGGTCCATTCAACGTATTCCTTGTCTAGCGGAGCGATGTGCTCAGCCATGAAGGCTTTCAGCGTTACGAGTAGGTCTTTGGTCTTCTGGTTGTATTCAAAATTCATGGCGTGTTTTTTTGGCGCGGCCGCAGGATGCAAGGTAAGG
>CALEDI010000333.1 GCA_937949535.1 uncultured Lewinella sp.
GCCGGGACGTCGCTCTCCGCAGCGTCTCGGAGGGGGAAGTTTGCCTTCGGCTGGAGGCCACTCACGAGGAAGCTGTCATCAGCATCGGCGGCAGGGAACTTCTCTGCTCCTCGGAGGGTCTCGATGCGTACCACACCGTTGTTGCCCAGGGCGGGGAAGTTGCGGCGCAACTCATTACCAACGTAGTAAAAGGCGAGGTAGCTAACCTCGGACGGCGAGAGGCTCAAGACGTAGTTATCGTCCCGAGTGAGGCGGCCATCCACGATGTAGAGTGGGTTTTCTTTGAAGAACCGTTGGTTGGGCGCGTTGTAGAGGCGGGCGCTGTAATTGTCTTTTTTAAGACGGACTTTCAGCTCACCCGCCACCTCCTTGAAGAAGGTATACATATCGGGGAAGGCTTTGTAGTCTTGCACGTTGAAATCTCGGTTGGGCCGCACTTCGCGCGGCGTTTCGCGGGCTACGGTTGCGTCGATCTCCGTTTCTACGGTAGCGAAGAGCTGGTAGATCTTCCGGCGGCGGCGGCTCAGGTCGATGTAAGCGGCCACGGCTTTGCTCACGGCGGGCTTTTCTGTGATGGGGCTGATTTTTTGCTTCTTGAGCGCAGGCTTTAGGTCGTCGCCTTGGAGATCACGGACTTGGAGGCTTTTTTGCCCCTCGAAAGGCGCTGTTTGGAGGGTTACTTGGCCTGCGTCGGCTTTGGCGAAGCCGAAGGCGTAGCGGTTGGGATCGAAGACGGGCAGGAGGTTCGTACTCAAGGGGCTACCGTCGGATTTCAGTACGGAGGCTGGGTAAAAGAGCGTGTCTACCCAAGCGTTGGGCGCGGTGAGGGTGGCTCCGCTTGCAGCGGAGAGGAAATCTCCGCCCGTAGCGCCAACAACGTCTTCGTTGACGACGCTGACGCTGTACGCATCTCCGTTGGTGCCGGAGAGCTTGAGCTGGTTGCCAGCAACGCTCAGGCTGAGGCCTGCGGCGGCGGGCAGTTTTGTGCCAGCCATGATGCCTGCGTCTTCGTCTCCGTCTACCCGCTTGTCTTCGTAGACTGCATGACGGACGGTACCGATGCTAGTAACGGTACCATCGGTAGCGAGCCCCTCAAAACCGATGCGGTAGTAGCCCGTGGTGGCTTCAAACGGCCAGCGGTAGTAGCCCGTGTAGCGGCCGCCGTCTTCGGCGGAGAGGAAGAAGTATTCTATCACGTTTCCATCGGGCCCGTATACCGAGGCCTTCACCTTCGGCGGCGCGGGGCTAGGGGGAAATACGGAAAACCAAGCGACCTCGCCCGCCACGTGGAAGGGCCGATCAAAATGAACGGAGGTTTGGGCGGAGAGGGTTCCGGTAAAAAGGAGGAGGGCAATCAATAAACGCATAGCGAATGTTTAACACGTTGGCCGAGCTTGGCTAAGCCGATGAGTGGGTAGTAGCTTTTTAGTTTGTCGGTAGGGATCCGTTTGTGGTTGGTGTTTGTTCATCATACCGACCACTAGGCGGGGGAATCAACGCCGTTTACAGCTCCCACCAAGGCGGGCGAACAAGCGTAGCGGTGTTGCTGGCTACTAGGCAGTCTGTACAACGGTTTACGGGCGGCGGGAAATTGGTCGCTAGCGGGCAAGCGGCCATTGGGCTACCAGCCTCAGCAGGCGTAACGGGCACTCGGACAAAAGACGGGCGGGTTACGTAGAAGTAGCCAAAGACGTTGGCGATGCTGCCGTCTACGCTCTTCACGTTGCCGACCACTGGCCCACCCGGCGCCTCGAAGATGCTCAGGTCGGTGCTGGCGATGGAGTTCACTTGGTCGTAATAGTCGAAGGCTTCTCGCGAGATGGCTTCTTGGCGTATTTCCATGTAGTTGCCTTCGGCGTAGCGGAAGGTGATCCGGTTTTTGCCCAAGGAGAAGTTGGTCAGTTCAGAAACATTGTTTGAAGGGCCAACCACCTTTACTTCGTTGCCCTCAAAAGGCGCATTGGTGTAGCAAGTCTTGATGCCCGTCGTCGTGTCGGTACTCATATCCGTTTGCTGGTAAAATTCGGTCATCAACCAACGAACATAAGCGGCTTCGCCGTTGGGGTAGCGTAGGGGCGTGTTGATGCGGTACTCAATAGCCGGCAAATCGTTCGGCACCCCAACTTGGTTTTCGACGGTGACGGTAGAGAGCTGCGCAGTAGCGCTGGTTGCTTCCAGCATTTGGGGCACGGCCTCAGGCGTACTCACGAAGGCATTGCCTTCGCGGGTGGTGACGCTCACGTTAAACGTCATGCCTTCTTCTGTACGGAAGGAGGGGTCTCCGGCGGGAAGGCTGGCGCGGTAGATGCCCTCGCGGTAGAGCAGCTCTAGCTCCTGCCCGTCGCTGTTCACGATCCGGACGTCGGCCGTCACGATTTGCCCCGGTCGGTTGCTGTCTTCAAAGCGGAAGAGCTCTTCTAGTAAGACCTCTGCGTCAATTTCATCTTCGCCTACCAAGAGACGACCAGAGACTACAATACCATCTGGCAGGGGTTGCCCCTGCGTGAGGTCGATCTGGTCTACGCAGCCAAAAAGCACGGCTGCCAAGAAGGTGAGTAAGGATATACGTTTCATTTGGATAGGTTTTGGGCCCCCAGCCCCAAAGGGGAGGGTTGGCTCCCCCTTTGGGGGCTGGGGGGCTTTTAGCGCGTTTCGATGTTGAAAGTAATGGCCGGGAAGATCGTACCGAGTACCGCCAAGCGGTTGGCGACGTTGCTGCGGTCTGGCGCCTGGGTGTAGTACACCGAGAAGGCGTTTTTACGGGCATAAACATTGTAGAGGGAGATCGTCCAACTGGTCTGAATTTTCTTCGTCTCATTGTAGCCTTTGCCTAGGGTGTAGGCCAAGTCTAGGCGGTGGTAATCGGGGATGCGTACGGCGTTGCGGTCTGAATAAACCGGTACGGAAAGCCCGTTTTCTACCCGGTAGCTCCCTACCGGAGCCGTAACTGGCCGGCCCGTGCCGTAGGTGAAGTTGGCCGTGAGGGTGTTCCGTTTGTTCGGGTTCCAATTGATGGTGGCTACGAAGTTGTGCGGCTTGTCAAAGTTGGAGTTATAGTATTCGCCGTTGTTGATGCCGGGGATTTTGCGCTGGGTGCTGGAGTAGGTGTAGCTCACCAAACCATTGATGGTTCCTACCTTGCGCTTACCGCTTAGCTCTAGGCCGTAGGCGCGGCCTTCGCCGATCAGTATTTCCGTCTCTAGGCTGGGGTTGACGAGCACCTCCGCAAAGTCGCGGTAATCCCACAACTGGTCGATCTGGCGGGCATAGATTTCTGCGCCAAGCTCAACGTTGTTGTCTTCCTTATTGACGAAGTAGCCCAAAGACACGTTGTGGCTCAGGAAGGGCGGGATGTAGCGCGTAGCCAACTGGTATTGCGAGCTGGGCGTAGGCGAATCCGACACAAAAATCTGGTTCAGGAACTGCGCCGTGCGGCCGTAGCCCGCCCGGATGGAGGCATTGCCGTTGAGGCGAAAGCGCATGCTCAGGCGCGGCTGTAAGGTGTTGAAGGAGTTGATCGCATCGCCCGCACCGTAGCGGATAGAGTCCGTGATGCGGCCCCTGGCGGGGACGCCGTCTTCGTACAAAAACTCCGTACCGGGGCCGAGGAAGCGGTAGTTTGTGTAGCGCAGCCCCGCACTGATGCTGAAGCGATCGCTAAAGGCATAGTCCGCACTGATGAAAGCGTTGGCTTCTAGGGCTTGCTCATCTTCTAGGCTTGCGGTTTCCACAAACGACTCGGCAGAAGCCGGCGCGCGGCTGCCGGGGTTGACGGTATAGCGGTTGATCTCAAGCCCGCCTTCCATTTGCAGTTTCTCGGAAGCGTCGAAGTTGATCTTCGGTTTAACGGTGAAGTATTTTATACCGTTGTCTATCTGCTCGGCGGTGAGGGCGCGCAGGTCGCTTTGGCTGCTCTGGTAGTCGCTGTACACTACGCTGAGGTCTCCGTAGAGTTTATCGCTGAAAATCTGCTTCCAAGTCGCTTGCCCCATCGTTGTTTGGTAATCAAAAGCGAACTCGTTGTTGAAGCTAAACTCATCCTGCGAGCCGTAGCCCTGAAGGATGAGGGTGGAGTTCTCCCCGATCCGCTGCGTAAGGCGCAGGTTGCCATCGAAGAAGAAGGTGCTGGAGTTCTTCACTGCCTCTACGCTGGCCAAGTTGATCGCCCAGTTGGCGTAGCTGGAGCGCGCTCCGATGATGAAGCTGCTGCGGTCTTTCACGATCGGCCCTTCGGCCATCACCTTTCCGGTAACGGGGCCGATACCGGCCTTGACGCGGAAGTGGTCGAAGTTACCGTCGCGCATCTGCACATCGAGCACCGACGCCAAGCGGCCGCCGAAGCGGGCGGGCATATTGGCTTTATAAAGGTCTACCGACTTGATCACGTCGGCGTTGTAGGTGCTGAAAAACCCGAGGGCGTGGCTGGAGTTGATGAGCGCGCCGTTGTCCATCAGCAGCAGGTTTTGGTCGATCTCGCCGCCGCGAACGTTGAAGCCCGAAGCGCCTTCCCCGATGGAGCTTACGCCGGGGTTGAGCAGCAGGGCCTTCACTACGTCGGTTTCGCCCATGAAGGTGGGGAGCTTTTCGAGGGCGGCCATGTCTAGGCGTTGCACGCCTGCCTGCACGCGGTTCACGTTGGCGTCGGCGCCTTGCTCGGTCACTACAATCTCTTGGAGGTTGGTGCCGGAGGCACCGAGGGCGATGTCGTATTCGCCGCTGCCGCTCACCTTCACGTCTCGGCGGTTCGCGCCGAAGCCGACGTAGGAGATGACGAGGGTATAGCTTCCGGGGCGGAGCTTTAGTTCGTAGTTGCCGTCTACATCGGTCGCCGCAGCGGCGGTGTTGTTTTCTACCTGCACGGTAGCGCCGATGAAGGACTCGCCGGAGCTTTGGTCGGTTATTTTACCCGTGATGGTGGCGAGGCCGTCGGCCCCGAGGCTTTCTAGCGTACCGATGTAGGCGGGGCCTTGGGGCTCGCCTTGGCTGGTAGCGGGGAGGTCTTCTTCGAGGCGGTCCGCGACGGCGGCGTAGTAGGCCGCATCGAACTCGGTACCGATCGTGATGGCGGAGCCGATCACGTAGACGCGGTCGCGGTAATCGACGAAGTCGAGCACGGAGCCTTTAAGTATGGCATCGAGCGCTTCGCGCACGGTGGCCTTTTCCAGATCGAGGCTGATGTTGCCCTTCGGCAACTGGTCTTCCTCGAAGAAAACACGCACGGGTAGGTTGGCATTGATCTGGCGCAGGGCTTCGGCGCGGGAGATGGCGGCATCCGTCAGGCTTAACGTTACGGGCGCTTTTTGGGCGCTGACGCAGGTGCAAAGCAGGAGTACCAAGGCGAGGGTAAATATCTGTTTCATTTGGTTGTGGGCTGGGGTGATTCGCTTTATCCGAGGGCTAAGGTACGGTTTGTTCGTTAGGTGGGAAGCTTGTGTGCTCCGTAAGTCGGGTGGCTAACAAATCAGCGGGCTATTGTTTGAGCACCGGTTTTTCTGTTGCTTGCCATATTTCACTCGTAGGCTTGTTGCCCGTGATTATTTCCAGCAACATAAATAGATACTCATTTTCGTCTTGTCCGCTTTCATCCGCCATTCTTTGAAATGCTTGTGTTGCAACTGGAAAAATAGACGTCAAATCAATCTTCCAGTTTTCTTCTTCCTTGTAAAAATGGAAGTAAATTGGTGCAGGAGTTCCATTTGCAACTAATTGTCCTTTCGCAAAATTTTCATCAATATCAACACTTCCAACTTCATTATTCGCAACACTGTTTTTACCAACCATTCCTTCTTGAATAGAATAGACTAAAAGTTGTTTTCCGTCAAATTTCAATATATCTTCTTTTGCTGCTCTATGCCTTATGGAAAAGACCATAAGCTTATCCATAATGTTCATTCTACTTATTTCTGTTGAATCTGCCCTTTTCGTCTTGTCAAGTATATGCTGGTAATAACTTATTGTTCGGCTGTCAACATACTCTACCGCAGCAGCCCCTTCATCATTCAATATTGCGGATTTATACCCCCTAAAACATTGCTTGACCTGTTGCTCTTCTGATATAACTTCGGACACAGCAGAAGTATTCGTTTTTGCTACTTCTTTCTGAACACCACAAGATGCAAAAATCAGACAAGCTATAAGTAATTGTACTATTTTCATTTTCTCTTTTTTTAGGCAATAAAACGTATGCAGCCACTCACCCGACGGTAGGGTGTCGAACTAATCCGTCACCCGCCGCTACCGCGCCTCCGGCTCAGCGGAGAGGGGCTTTTTAAGGGAAACGCTTCGCGGCCCAGACAGACTGCTTTGGTTCAATGCCCATAGGGCCGAATCACGGGGTGGCGGGTTCGTCCAACACCAAGTCTAGTTCAGACTTCGCTGCGCTTCGCTAAACTCGACCAGTTTGTATTGGGCGAATTAATTATAAAACTAGCATTCATATTTAGATTTAATAGTATTGATCATTTTTTCTTGTATTCCTGAGTTGACGATTAAAATATTGATCTCACTATTTATCCGTACCATTTCTGAATCGTCAATAGAGTCATCCTTAACAAACTCATTAAATACTCTGAACTTTCTGTTACCTAAGTATACTGATTTGGTTTTGATATAATAACATTCATCGCCCTGAGAGCTAGACAATTCGTAGGTGTCTAATACTCTTAAATAATGATCGGTCATATACAGTCTTAGATACGGACCGACTTCTCCGTCTATAAGATGAATAAAGCAATACAAGCCATCATATAAGCGTAATTCATAAACAGGTAATCCTTGAAATTGAACATTTATAATTGTATCGTTAACTGAAACCAGTTCACCGTAAATACTTACATTTTTGTTATTTAACCCCTCACAATTAATCGTATCTCCAACACGGATTGAATTAATTTTATAGAAACTTTCTAGTGAATCTAAACTTATCGGAATTTTGATGTCCTCATTTGATTCCCCTTTATCGTCTGATAACTGAAATGTCATTTTTTTTTAGACAGCGATGATTTTTCTAATCTATTATGATCATTGCATGTAGAACATACAAAGACAACAACCATCAAAATACTCGCGTTAAATAACTTAATATACACGTTCATGCGGCAATTCTATTTATCTTTGAACTATTCTATTAACACGTCATCGCCATACAAAAGCACCAACTATCTCAGCAATACTTATATTTTTGACAACTGCAGATTTCTTCTAATTTCAAGTTAATTACTATCAGAATCAGTTAGTTTATTTTTTATCTCTTCTCGATCAATGAGTAGCACATCGAAATATTCTCCGTCAAGATGCATAAAATCTTTATCAGAAGTGATCAATTTAGATTTCGTTAGAACAGTAGTAGCTGCTATCCATAAATCATTTTTACCCATGTTTTTTGATGAAAATCTAGTAGGTGAGTTTTCTAATTTACCTTGACTAAATGCATCTATTTCGGAATAAATGTCCAGTAACTCGCCGTATTCAATATTAACAACAACAAGTTTATCAAATATCTTCTCAACTACGCCGATTCTTTTCTTTCCCCATTTGTTCTTCTTCGATATTGATTTAATTTCAGCTATTGTAACAACTGAAATGACAGCATCATTTTCTTCTCTGAATGGACCAAAGTTTTCCTCTATAAAAGATTTCGTCTCTTCATCTTTCAAATAGAACAATATCACATTTGTATCTAGCACATATCTCATCAATCAATCGATTCTAATAATTCTTCAATTGACTCCTGAATATCAGCTTCCACGATCAAGGCATCAAGTTCGCCTTCTTTGAAAGGAACAATGTCTTGCTCTTTTTTTAAATCTTCAAAATTGAATTCTCTAGATTGCAAAGATTTATAGGTAGAAAATGCTAAATCATCATCTTGAGATTCAACTTCTTCTTTAATCTTCGCTATAGATTTTGAAACTTTTCTGATCATAAACTCATCAGAAAGTCCTAATATCCATTGAGCTAAATTGACTTTCTCTATCATTGCATCCATATTGCCACATTTTATTTGATGTCATGCTTTCTATTAACAATATACAGCTTTTGAAAGTTTCGCCCAAAACTCAAACGCCCGTCTACACCCTCACCAGACCCAGAACTCCCCACCCATCGGACAGCGCAGACAGGTCAGTTGAACGAAGCCCCAC
>CALEDI010000334.1 GCA_937949535.1 uncultured Lewinella sp.
CCCTAGTACAGTGTAATTTAAATTTGTTGACTTTTGTGCTGGTGGATTTTATTGGCTGGCAAGGCGGTAAAACCGGAGTTTAGCCGTAGCTAAATGAGGATTTTACCAACGCAGCCAGCCGATAAAAGACGCCGCAGAAAAGGCAATGAAATTTAGATTACACTGTACTAGACAGTAAAACCGCCAAAGGTGGCTCCCTAGGAATTGCGAAGATATACCCAAATGAAGAAGCAATGCCAAAACTGATGCTGCCTCCCTAATTATTAAATGCTGACTCCAAACACGCTCTAACTCCCGCCTTCGCCCAAAGCCCCCGCCTGCTGCAACAACGCCAGTTGGCCCCCAAAGGCCCGCTTAAGTTCCTCCGGCTTAAAAACCTCCTCCGTAGGCCCGTAGGTGATAAGGCGTTGGTTGAGCAGGATGACGTGATCGAAATATTCAGGGACCGCTTGAAGGTCGTGGTGAACAACCATCAATGTCTTCCCCTCCGAGGAGAGCTTGCGCAACACAGCAATGATCTTCTCTTCGGTCGGGATGTCTACCCCAACAAAGGGCTCGTCTAGCAGCAAGATGTCTGCTTCCTGCGCCAGCGCACGGGCCAGAAAAGTTCGTTGCTGTTGCCCCCCAGACAACTCCCCGATCTGCCGGTCTTGGAGGTTTGTAATCCCCAGTTCTTCCAACGCCTCGTCCGCAATGCGTTGGTCTTCTTTATTGAGGCGCTGGAACACCCGCTTGTGTGGGTAGCGCCCCATCAAGACCACGTCACGAACCGTAGCCGGAAACGTAAAGTCAATCTCACTCCGTTGGGGTACGTACACTACTTGCTTGCGCACTTTTTCAACGTCTTGCCCCAATACTTGTACCGTGCCGGTATAATCATCAATCAGGCCAAGCATCGCTTTTAGCAGCGTAGACTTGCCCGATCCGTTAGGGCCCAATATGCCGTAACGGTGCCCTTCTTCGATCTC
Source organism: uncultured Lewinella sp. (assembly GCA_937949535.1). Lineage (GTDB taxonomy): Bacteria > Bacteroidota > Bacteroidia > Chitinophagales > Saprospiraceae > Neolewinella. The sequence continues at coordinate 969 of CALEDI010000334.1, forward strand.
CAGAAAAATATTGGAAAGCACCCGCTTACGGTCATAGGCAACGGAGAGGTCTTTTACGGATATCGCAGACATTGTGTGTGTAGGTTTTTTATGAATAAAATTAGAAGCAAGCTTACGGTTCTCTTCTCATGCCACTCCTCGGTTGATCCGAGAAACCATGAAAAAGAACGCTCCCGCCATGACGGCAAGAATGATGGCCAGCAGTACGATCTGTTGGTTACCACTAGGCCCCATCCCGATTCCGGCGTCTTCTACCTGCCCCTTCAGGGCAGCTACAATAGTGTTGGTATTGAAGGTAAGCATCCCGATGTAGGTTCCGCCTTCCTCCTCTGGCTCATCGAGCGAATCTGCTAGGAGTTCGCCGCCGATGATGACTTTATTGTCTGTCGCAAGCTGACGGATGAGCTTTGGGTTGATCGTGCTTTCCACAAAAATTGCTGGCACACCAGACTCACGGATGATTTTGGTGAGCCTGTTCACATCGTCTGTTTGTACCTGCGCATCTGTACTGGTTCCTAGGGCTGCTTCTACCCGAATACCGTAATGGCGGCCGTAGTAGCGGAAGGCGTCGTGGCTGGTAATGAGTACGCGGCGGGCTTCGGGGATGGACTCAATCTGGGCAAATATATCCTTGTCGAGGTCTTCGAGTTGCTGCAAGTAGATACCAGCGTTGAAGGCATAGACTTCTGCGTTTGCGGGGTCTAGCCTGCTCAGGGCGTCGCGGATGTTGCGCACGTAAGTCATACCGTTGCGGGCCGTCATCCAGGCGTGGGGGTCGCTGGCGTTGGCGTAGTCTTCGCTGGCGATTGCGCCGATGCCTTCCGTGATGGTAACCGTTTCGGCTACGGTGCCGCTGTTCTCGATCAGTTCGTTTACCCAGCCTTCAAAGGTCAGGCCGTTTACCAGTACCAAGTTTGCTTGGGAGACCAATTGCACATTGCTCGGCGTCGGTTCATAAATGTGCGGATCCCCTCCGATGGGGACGATGGATTGCACCTCCACCAAGCCGCCGGAAACAACCTCAGTCATGTCGGCAAAAATGGAAGCCGAAGTGACAACGAGGTACTTCCTTTCTGTTTCTTGGGCGAGAACGCAGGTGCAAAGGGAGCTTAAAAGGAGCAGGGTGAGTAAACGTAGCATACCCATGAATACGTTTTTTAAATTGTTAGGTTCATCTAACTTTTGAAAAAAGCACAACTATTTTAACCGAAGTTCTTCGGTTCGTCGCCCGCCGGAGGAAGCAAGCTGTTACCTTGAGCTGGCCTCGCCCAACACATTTCCGCTTAACTATGCGTTACCTTTTAGCATATCGGCCTGTCTTATACCAGACCTTCTTTACTACCCAGTTGCACATCGTTTACCTTTAAGGCCTTGCACTGCCTCAATAAAACCAACCAACATGAAGTTATTCATCTCCCTCTTTGCCGGAGCTTGCTGCCTGTTCATTTTTGCGGGTTGCACGAACGCCGTCGAAGACCTCTCCCGGGTAGACGAGACGCGCTACAACGCGGCTTACGCCGTGCCGCTCATCGACAGTGAAGTGACCTTAAACGAATTGATCGGTGATGTGAGTGAAGACATCTTCCTGACCGTAGACCCCGACGGCCTGCTCCGCTTCCGCTACTCCGGCGAAGTGCCCGCAATTGGCAGCGACGTAGTGTTCGCTCGCCTAGAGGCCGTTGCCCAGGGCGTCTTCGTCCCTATTACCCGCTCCCCACAAGCCGCCCCCTTCGGCGGCGGGTCAGACATCGACATCGACGAGGTCCGCATCAAGGGCGGCGTCCTAAACTACGCCCTACCCAACCGCTACGACCGGCCCGTAAACGTAACCCTCAGCATCCCAGATGCTAAGCTCAATGGCGTCCCTTTTTCCGTCTCCGCCCGCTTACCCGCTTACTCCGGCACTGGTACTCCCCCAACTTTTGAAAACCAAAATACACCCGTTGAATTAAAAGACTACGTACTCACCATCCCCAACGACTCGCTCTACTTCGAGTACAGCATCATAGACGACAACGGCTTCCAGCTCACCCCGCCCATACAAACCATCGTAGCCTTCTCCGGCTTACGCTTCAGCTACGTAGAAGGCTACCTAGGCCAAGAACTCTACGATGGCGGACGGGACACCGTAGCCGTAGACTTTTTCGACAACTACCTCGAAGGAGAGATTTTCTTTGAAGACCCAACGATTACCATGACCCTAACCAATACCTTCGGTGTGCCGGCCCTAGCCCAAATAAGTGTTCTAAACATCGTTGATGTCAACGGAACCGTAATCCCCATCACCGGAACAGCCGTTGAGGAAGGCTTTTACTTCAACTTCCCAACTACGCCGGGAGACACAGCTTACACCACCTTCGTATTCGACAATACCAACACCAACATCGCCGAAGTACTGAGCGCTCGGCCCGTAGCGCTAGACTACGAGATAGACGCCCTCATCAACCCTGATGCAGAAACAGACATTGTTGGCTTCCTGACCGATAGTTCGGCCTACAGCGCTACCGTAGACCTCGAACTGCCGATGTATGGGACCGCTAGCAACTTTGTTGTACGAGATACCTTCCCCATCGACCTGATGGACCGCTTCGGGGAAGTTGTCGGGGTAGACTTCCGGCTTACTACCCGCAACGGCATCCCGCTCAGTGTGCGGGTAGAAGGAACGTTTTTGGACGAAAACGACAACGCGCTAGCAGACCTAACCGACGGCCGCCTACAACTGCTCGAAGCCGCCCCAATTGACCTCGATGGCAACGTAACCAGCGAAGGCGAAACCCTAGTCAATGAAGTCACTTTTGAACAAGACCAACTCAACGCTATCCGCTCCGCAAACCGCCTCGTTCTTACCCTCAACTTTTCCAGCGCCCGCCTCGGGCTAATCTCCGCCAGAATAACCAACGAGCAGACCCTGAAGGTTTTGCTTGGGGCAATCGTTAGGGTTGAAAACCGGTAACCACCCAAACACCCACTCCCCCCCTCTCCCAAGAACCTAGTACAGTGTAAACTGATCGTTTAAAGCCAAAGCTACTCTCCCAATGCCCTGCTCCTTAAACTTCCCCCGCACCTGCGTCCTCGCCCTACTATTCCTCTCCGGAACACTATGCGCCCAAGACCTGACCGTGCCCCTGCTCTCCGATAGCTGGCAAGCAACCTTCAGCAACCCCGCGCTTTATGGCCAAGCCAAGGGCCATTTAACCGTTGGGTTGCCAGGCCTGAGCAACGACCTCTACGCCGAAAACGTAACCTACAACGAACTCCTACTGAACGAGAACGGCCGCCGAGTGCTAGACCTCAACCGCATCCCCGGCCTACTAGCCGACCGCAACGAACTGCGCGATGATTTTAGCCTCGAAACCCTTGGGGTAGGGATGCGCGGAGACCGCCTCAGCCTCGGCCTATACCACCGCTTGCGCGTCGCAGCGCAAGCAGACTACCCCAAAACCCTCGCCCAGCTCGTGATCGAAGGCAACGCCCAGTTCATCGGCCAAACCGTAGAGTTCGCGCCGCTAATTTTCGGTACCAGCTACCACGAAATTGGCCTAGGCTCCAGCTTCGCAGTAACGGACAACATCCACATCGGCGCGCGGATCAAGTACCTCAGCGGCATCGCCGACGTGCGTACCGGCACCTCGGCTTCCCTACAACTCACCACCGGCGAAGACAACTTCGCCCTCACCCTAGACCAAGACCTAACCCTAAACACCGCCGGGGCCGTAGACTACAACGGGCTAGACGATGTAGGCCTAAACTACGACTTCAACCGCATCACTACCGACGATATCTTCAGCGGGAACAACGGCATCGCCTTTGACTTTGGCCTGTTCGCCTCCTTCGGCAAGGCCCGGCTGCAAGCCGCCGCCAACGACATTGGCGGCAAAATAAACTGGGCAAACGACGTAAGCAGCTTCCGCCTTCAGGGCTCCGACGAGTTTAGCGGTTTAGACATTCTGGCGCAAGTGCTCGAAGATTCCCTTTCTTTTACCGCCGCGCTAGACAGCCTCCAGCTCACCTTTGAGCCTACCGAAGACAACACGCCTTACGATGGCAAATTGGCCTCGACCTACCTCATCGGCGGAGAGTTCGACGTCACGGATCGGCTGACAGCCGGCTTATTGGTTGTTCATTATGATAGGCCCTTGAGCAGCGAAACCGCTTTTGCGCTCAGCGCCCGCTACCGCATCATTGAGCAGCTAACCCTTGGCCTCAACTACAACGTCCGAGAAAACGCTCCGACCAACTTCGGTGCCCACGCCTACGCCCACCTCGGGCCCGTAAACCTCGTTGTCAGTACCGATAACCTGCTCACGGTTTTTCGGCAAAGAGACAGCTCCCGAGCAGGGGTGCGGTTGGGGATGTCGTTGAGCTTGGGTAAGGACAGCGCCAAACCCGAAGCATCAAATTAATTCTTCTTCCCAAAGAGCGTCTTGTTCCAGAAAGCCTTGCGCCGCGCTTTGCGCGCATCTTTGCGTTCTTCTCGCTCCAGCAATTCCGCAATGCGGATGGCGTAAGCTAGTGGGCTTTCAGTACTTCGGCGGCGTTTTCTGGCCATCATTTGCTCTACCTCCTGAGCGGGAAAACGGTTGAGGCGGGCGGTGATGTCGGTAACGGGCATGATGTCGTTGGGGTCGGGGGCGTCGTATTCGGCGAAGATTGGGAGCTCGTCGAGGTAGTCTGGGCATTCTAGTAGGGCGGCGGACATTTCGTCTAGCGGCGCGAAAGCGCCGCCGTGGTAACGGCCCAGCCCTTTGGTGCGCTGCACCTTGCGCATAAACGTGCCCCAAACGGGCAAAGCGGTGGCCGTTGCGGAGCCGCGCTTTAACGTCCGGAAGTGGACGGCGGGGTACTCGGCGCCTACCCAAGTACTCACTACCAGCTTTGGGTTGTAGCCCACGAACCAGCCGTCTGACTGGTCTTGGGTAGTACCTGTTTTCCCGGCCAAGTCTCCGCTTATGCCGTAGGTGCTGCGTAGGCGTGCGCCCGTACCGCCGTTCACTACGCCCGCCATCAAGAAGGTGGTGACGTTGGCTACCGTATCGCTCATTACGCGCATGGTCTCTTTGGGGCGCACAAAACTGACAATCGTTTCGCCGTCGGCGGTCGTTATTTTATCGAGGAAATGGATGCCGCCCGTCGGCCTTAGGCCGCCGTTGGCGAAGGCGCTGAAGACGGTGTTCATCTCTGGGAGCGTAGCCTCCACGGTGCCGAGCGCGACACTGGGGATGGCCTCTACTTTTCCGGTGATGCCCAGTTCATGGATTTCATTGACGACGTTCTGCAGCCCACTACGCACCGCTAGGTTGACGGCGACGGTATTGACGGATTTTGCTAAGCCACCCCGCATCGAGTAAGCACCTTCATAGTTTCCTCCGGGGTTGCGGGGGTTGTAGTTTTGGAAGTCTTCGATGGTAAACTGCTGGGCGGGGGTGTACTCACACGGCAACATGCCGCCTTGTAGGGCAGTAGCGTAAATGACGGGCTTGATGGTAGAGCCCACCTGCCGCCGCGCCGTTACGTGGTCATACTGAACAAACCGATAATCTACGCCCCCAACCCAAGCACGAACGACGCCGTTTCTGGGGTCGGTAGCCAACAAGCCCGCGTTCAGGAGCGTGAAGTAGTGGCGCAGGCTGTCAATTGGGCGCATGAGGGTGTCTACGGCCTTGGCGGTTTTCCAGTCGTAGATGGTCATCTGGCGGCGCTGGCGCAGGTTGGTCATGATCTCTTCTTCGCTTTTACCGGCGTCTTCGAGGCGTTTGTAGCGGGGGCTTCGTTGTACGGTTTTCATGAAAGCTTCTTCCCAGGGCGCACGCTTTGCGGACTTCCAGTCGATGGCGAGGTTGCGCTGTATGCGGGGCAGTTGCTCCAACACGGCTTCTTCGGCGAGGCGTTGGAGTACGGAGTTTACGCTGACGTGGATGAGGAGGCCGTCGCGGTCGATGTCCCAGGGGCGGCTGTCTGGTCTTTTTTTACCGGCTAAGGCTTTTTCTGCTGCTGCACGGAGCATCCGGCGAAAGTGGTTGGCGCTACCTACTCGGTTGTTTTGCCGCTGGTAATCAATGACGAGGGGCAGGGCGGCGAGGCTATCGGTAGCGGTTTTCGTTAAGGAACCATTTTGGGCCATCAGGGCCAATACAAGATCGCGGCGTTCGCGGCTGCGCTCGGGGTGGGTGCGGGGGTTGTAGCTCGTGTTGGCTTTTAGTAGGCCAACGAGTACGGCGGCTTCTTCGGCTTTCAAATCTGCTGCAGATTTGCTAAAAAAACGCCCCGAGGCAACTTCTATCCCGTAGGCGTTTTCACCGAAAGGAACGGTGTTTAGGTACAGGGTCAGCAGCTCTTGTTTGTCGTAGACCTCTTCCAAACGGCCAGCGATGATCATCTCGCGCATCTTTATTTTGATCATCCCGAGTTTGCCGCTGCCTCGCCGAGGGTAGAGTTGTTTGGCGAGTTGTTGGCTGATGGTGGAGCCGCCGCCGCCGCTACGATCTCCGAGGAGAACAGACCGCCAAGCGACGCGGGCGAGTGCGCGCAGATCAATGCCTTGGTGCTCGAAGAAGCGGCTGTCTTCGGTCGCAATCAGGGCCTCGGTGACGTAGGGGGAGACTTCATCTAGCCCGACGCTTATGCGGTTTTCGCGGTAGTACTTGCCCAGCAGCCTACCGTCTTCGCTGATGACGGAGCTGGCTTCTGAGTTTTCAATCAGGGCCAGTTCGGCGTGTTCGGGTATGTGGCCGTAGTTGCCGCCCAGTGTTCGGGTAAAAAGGACGATGAAGAGCAGCGTAGCAATCAGTGTAGGTACGGCAACGCCGATGAAGGCGAGCTTCAGCGGTGGCTGCTGGCGGAGCCAGGCCCAAGCGTTTAGGCCCAGTTGTTTGGCGCGGGCCTGTAGGTTGTGGAGGGTATGTTTATCCATTTGGGGTTGGCGTACTTACGATTGGTAAACGTATTGGGCTTGCTTTTTGGTTTTGTGGGCGCGGACGCAGGTGCAATGAGGGGGGATCACGGGTTTTAGCGGATTGCACCGACCTACACGGATTTCTTGTGTTGCATCATCCGTGCAGATCCGTGCAATCCGCCAAAATCCGCGATCCTACAACTCAGAGGTTTTCATAGCACCAGCCCAGTGTTTTCTCCATCTCTGCGTAATAGTTCCGGCTTCCCCCAACGAAGTTGTTGTGCATAAAACTGAAGGCAAGCCATTTCCCACGCTTGGTTTGCAGTAGGCCGCTCAAGCACAACACTCCGCTCAAGGAGCCCGTTTTGGCCCAGACGTAGGGTGTGGGTTTGTTGTTGAAGCGGGTAGTTAAGGTGCCGGAGGTACCGCCTTCGGGCAAGAGCGTGCGCAGCCGGTCTCGGCCTACTTCTTGGTCGAGTGCCATCACAACGCGGGCCATATGGCGGGGGGTGAGCAAGTTGTACCGGCTCAGGCCCGAGCCGTCTACCCACCGGATGTCTTCGATGCCGATGGTTGGGAGCAGGGTGTCTTTGGCATACTTGATGATGGCTCTGGCATCTGGGCGGTGGTAGCGCTGGGCGGCAGTCTGCAGCAATAGTTGTTCCGCTAGGAAGTTGTCGCTGTTCTGTAGGATTTTTCGGAAGACGGTATCTGGCACGGAAACCTCTAGCGTATTCATCGTTTCTGGGGCGGGGTAAGGCGCTTGGCCGGTAGATATTTGTTGGTTTGGGAAGGCTGCGGAGAGTTCGTTGGCCACCATCCGGCCTGAAAGGTGGAGGGGGCGCTGGAGGGGGAAGCTGCTGCGATCAATGAAGTCTGGGCTAACGGTGAAGTCGTTGCCAAACTCAGAGCGCCGAATCCGGGCTTTTTGGGTTGGCACTTCCCGGATTGCTCCGGCAACGGAAGCCGGAACGCCAAGTAAGGTTTGCCGCCCTAGGGTATCTATTTCGGATAGGTCGAGGTAGAGCCGATTGCCGAATATGGGGAGGGCGGAAAGTTCGTAGACGTAGCCGTCGTTGTAGTCGTCCCAGCTCCAGCCGGCCCCGTAGCGGGGCACTTGTTGCGCTGGGGCGAAGGGCGTATTTATTATGATTGGTTTGCCTCGTTTGTTTAGCCAGGGGGTTGCTTCGTCGTAGTCGGTAAAAGCTGGGTGAAGGAGTAGGGGGTAGCCCGTGCCCCATACTTCGTAGTGGTCGTTAAACTCTTGGTAGAACAAGCCCGGGGCTTTTCGGCCTAGGAGGTGGTTGGCGAGGTAAAAGGTGAGTAGTTTTATATTGCTTGCGGGTACGAAGCGGCGGTCGGCGTTGGTGCCGTAGATGCTGGTTTGTTCGTCTAGGTCGTAGAGTACGAAGCCAGTTTGGCCTCCGGCGAAGACCTCATTTAGCTCGGTTAGCTCCTGAAGTGTTTGGGCAGCAAGATCGGTTGTATTAACCTGGGCTTGCACCTGCGGCCCCGCCAGCAAAAAAGCTGCAACCAGAAAATAGAGCCTGATGAGCGGTGAACGCAGTTGTGTTTTATACATCGGTAGTAGAGAGTTTCGCCGCAACTTGCAAACCTGCAACTTACCACTTGCAAGCTGATAAAAAAGGAGCCGCTCCGGAATCTCCAGAACGGCCCATAAATCATAATCCCAAAAACTAAAATCGCGGCGTCGTGGCGGACGCCTTTTTTTAAATCAGGACCAAATGTAGATATTTCTTCACGATCAGTTGCCCTTAGCAGCCATTTTTCTCGTATAACTACAGTAATTAGTTATGCTTCGCTGCCTTCTCCTCGGATGAGGAGCTGAAATCCGTTGCCGTGGATGTTCACGATTTCGATGTTTGCGTCGGGCTTTACGTACTTGCGCAACTTGGTGACGAAGACGTCCATTGAGCGAGCGGTGAAGTAGTTGTCTTCTCCCCAGATTTTGGTGAGGGCTTCGTTGCGGCTCAGGATGTCGTTTTTGTTGATGGCGAATAGGCGGAGCAACTGGGCTTCCTTGGGGCTCAGCTTGTCTTTGCTTTTCTCGCCGTCTGCGGCAGTGTGGGTGAGTATGCGGAGGGGGAAGTTGAAGTGGAACTGGCCGAACTCAAACTCCGTCTGCTCCTCCTTGGGGTCTGGGGGGGCAGCGCTTCGGCGCAAGATCACGTTCATGCGGGCCAGCAGTTCTTCGCTGTTGAAGGGCTTCGTGATGTAGTCGTCAGCGCCGATCTCGAACCCATTCAGGATGTCTTCCTTCATGGCCTTTGCGGTGAGGAAGATGATGGGGGTATCTTTGTCGCTTTCGCGTACTTTTTTTGCGAGTTCGAAGCCGCTGAGGCGTGGCATCATCACGTCGAAGATGCAAACATCCCATTTGCCTTTTCGGTAGGCTTCGAAGCCCGCCAGGCCGTCGGTAGCGAGGGTGACATCGTAGTCGTGGACTTCAAGAAAGGAGCGGAGAACGTCGCCAAAATTGCGGTCGTCTTCCACCAGGAGAATTTTTGGGGCAATGGCTTGTGTAGCGTCACTCATGGCAGGTTCGGTTTTTGTAATGGGTTATGATTTTAAGTCTGTTGGTAAGGAAAGGTTACGATAAAGCTGCTTCCTTTCCCCAATTCGCTTTTCACGTTTATGGTGCCGTTGTGCACCTCGGTTATTGTTTTGACGTAGGACAGGCCGAGGCCGAATCCTTTCACGTCGTGGCGGTCCCCGGTATGAACACGATAGAAACGATCAAAGATGTTTTTTCGCGCCTCGCGGGACATTCCGAGGCCGTGGTCCTTAACAGTAACCTCTACACCCTTAGATACATTGCGTGTGGATACAATGATTTTTGGTTCTTCGGGCGAATATTTGTTCGCGTTGTCGAGCAAATTATTGATTAAACTGGAGATATGGGTCAGGTCTCCCTGCACGATTGCGGGTTCTGCGTGGAGGTTTGTTTCTACTGTTCCGTTGCGCGGTTCTACTTGCAGGCCGATATAGACTGCGGCGTCGGTGACGACGTCGTTGAGGTCTACTTCGCTTAGGTTGAGCTTTAGTTTGTTCTTGTCTAGTTTGGCCATCTGGAGGACCTTTTCCACTTGGTCGTTCATCCGTTTGTTTTCCTGCTTGATGATGCGGGCGAAGCGTTGGACTTTTTCGGGGTTAGACGAAACCTTGGGGCTCACGATACTGTCCGTTGCGAGGCTGATGGTAGCGATGGGGGTTTTGAACTCGTGGGTCATGTTGTTGATGAAGTCGGTCTTCATCTCGGAGAGTTTTTTCTGGAACAGGATGACGTAGATGGTGTAGATGAAGCAACCAAGAATGATGGCAACAAAGAGTAGGCTCAGGGCCAAGTTGTACCAGATGGTATCGAATATAACGTCGCTCTTTTCTGGGCTGTAGGCGATGATGTACCCTCGGGGTGTATCTTCTTCATCATCGAATACGGATACGCGGTAGTTGCTGCCCATTAGGTCTGCGTGCCGAGCGGTGTCGGACCCGGCTTCGGTGAGCGGCCTGCCGTTACGGATAATGAATTTCTGCTTCTCTACGTCAAAAACACCGTACCCCATGTTGCGGTCTAGGTGTGCGTTGGAGAACTGAGTAGTGAGGTTCTTCCTGAGCAGGTCAAGCTCGATCCGGTCGATGAGGTCTTGGTTTTTAATACGGACATCTGCGGTGAACTGTGGAGCGGTAGATTCGAGCCCGGAGACGAGGTCCGTACCAAGCGGCCCGTCTAGTAATCCGCCTGTAGAGAGCTTAGTTGTCGGTCGGCCGATGCGTGCAGTGTACCCATTGACTTGCAGTTTAATCATGTCATTCTCGTGGGCCTCCTGTTCGTTGGCAGCCAGCTTAAGGACGTCCTGTACTGCTTCGTCGTAGCGTTGTTCGTTGACCTCCATTGCCGTACGGATCATGCCCAGCTGAAGCCAGGTTACCCCCGCGATGGCAGAGACGATGAGGCCGACAATCATGTAGATGGTTTTTTTGCTCATATTTTGGCAGTATTCAGGTTGCAGGTTGCAAGTTACGATCCGGGGCCCAACCTGCAACTTGCAACTTGCAACCTGTAACTTTCTCCAAACATATTTAAAGGTATGGTAACACCTCCCTTATCTTGGGGCCATGGATTCCGTAACGATTCAGACAACCCAAAACGTACGTATCGACTATCAGTTGGCGAAAGCTGGCGCACGGATAGGGGCATTTTTTATTGATGCCGTAGTTTTTTCGATTGGCTATTGGGTGCTCTCGATGCTCCTCCTCAACTTCATGAACAGCATGGAGAGTTTCACGATCCTTGCGCTTGGTACATTGTTTTGCTTTCTGGGCTACTACTTTTTTCTGGAACTCTTTAACCGGGGTCAAACACTCGGTAAGCGTATAGTTGGGCTTCGGGTAATCCGGTTGGATGGGCGCGACCCTACGCCAGCGGATTTTCTTACCCGTTCGATCTTCCTGTTGCCCGATGTGTTGCTCTCTTCTGGTATTCCTGCTTTATTGCTCATTAGTAGCGGGCGGCACAATCAACGATTAGGGGATATGGTTGCGGGTACGGTCGTGATCCAGACGGCCATTTCTTCCGTTTTTACACTGGAGGAAATCATGGGCATTACTAGCCGCGAAGACCACGAGCCGGAGTTTCCCGGCGTTCAGCGGTTTACCAACCACGACATGATGGTGGTGAAGCGCGCCCTCCAACGAAGCCGGAAGTACGGCAACGAGGCCCACAAAAAAGCGGTTCGTAAACTAGCCATCCGGATAGCCGATGAGCTGGAACTGGACAAGAAAGAAGTGAAGTACACCCCAGAAAAATTTCTGGAGAAGGTGTTGTTAGACTTCATCGTGCTGACACGATAAATAGTTATTCTCCTAGCTCAGTACCTGATAAACGATCATTGCCGAAACGTAGGCCAGTGTGGTCATGAAGGTAAACTGGATGATAGGCCACTTCCAGCCTCCGGTTTCTCGTTTGGTGACGGCTAAGGTGGCCATACACATCATCGCGAAGACGTAGAACACAAGTAAGCTCCAAGCGGTGGCTCGGTTATAAACGGGCTGGCCGGTGTCGGGGTTGATTTCGTCGGCCATCCGGTCTCGGATGCGGAGTTCGTCTTCGGTACTACCGATGGAGTATATGATGGCCATGGTGCCAACGAAGACCTCGCGGGCCGCAAAGCTAGAGAAGAGGGCGATGCCGATCTTCCAGTCGTAGCCCAAGGGGCGAATAGCTGGCTCGATGAACTTCCCGATGTGGCCGGCGTAGCTTGCTTCTAGTTGTTCACTTGCCATGAGGTCTTCGGCGGCCTGCTCGTCTAGGCCTTGTTCTTCTACCGTTTTTTGCACCTGCGCTCGCGCCTCCTCCATTGCCGCTGGGGGGCCGTAGGTGGAAAGACCCCACAGTACGACGCTGATGAGGAGGATGATCTTACCAGCCTCCATGATGAAGGTCTTTACTTTTTGCCAAACCGTAATACCGACGTTGCGCCATACGGGCGTGCGGTAGTCTGGCATTTCGAGCATCAGGAAGCTGCGCTCCTGGCTTTTGAGGACCAGCTTAAAGATCAAAGCCGAGAGCATAGCCGACAGGATGCCCAAGAAATAGAGCCCTGCAAAGGCAAGCCCTTGGTAGCCAAAGCCTAGAAAACTCCCCTCCGGGACGGCAAAACTGATGAGGATGACATAGACCGGAATGCGCGCCGAACAAGAGGTGAGGGGCGTCACCATGATGGTGAGCAAGCGCTCCTTCCAGTTGGCAATTGTGCGGGTACTCATGATGGCCGGGATGGCGCAAGCATGGCCGCTAATGAGGGCAACCACGGAGCGGCCGTTGAGGCCAAAACGCTGCATCAAACTGTCGAACAAATAAGCCGCACGCGCCATGTAGCCGACCTCCTCCAAGATGGTGATGAAAAGAAACAGCGCCGCAATCTGGGGCACGAACACGAGCACGCCCCCAAGGCCCGCAATGACGCCATCGACCAACAAATCGGTCAGCCAACCGGGGCTGAGTTTTTCACGAACGGTATTGCCTAAAGTTTCGAAGACCCACTCGATGCCGTCCATCGGCCAACCCGTCCAAGCGAAGAGCGCCTGAAACAAGAGCAGCATGATGACGACAAATATCACCGGGCCGAAAACACGATGGGTAAGGACGTCGTCTACCCGATCACTGAAGGAAGCCTTGGCGCCAGCTCTCCGTACCGTATCATGCACGATGGGCTCGAAGGTGTCATAGCGTTCCATCGTTTCTTCTACCTGAGCGCGGAGGCTGTGGAAGCCGTTTTTTACCCGGGCTTTTTGCACCCTGTGCCGTGTTTCTTCAGGTACATGCTTTAGCCAACTGGCGTGGTGGGCCAGCAGCAGGGCGTGGTAGTCGTTGCGGGCGGGCAGTTCTTGCCGGAGGTCAGCGAGTACGTCACGGGCGAGTACGCCGGGCTCGTAGAAGGGCTCTTCGGGGCGGAAGGCCTGCGGATCGCGCAGTAGGCCTCCGATGGCTTTTTTGAGTTCTGCTATTCCCGTATTGGCCCGCGCGCTTACGGCAACTACGGGAACGCCAAGCCGGTGGCTCAGCGCGGTTACATCAACTTGTAGACCTTCTTCTTTGATGAGGTCGGCCATGTTGAGGACGAGGATCATTGGTAGGTCCAGGTCTCGTAGTTGCGTGAAGAGCAAGAGGTGCTTGTCTAGCTTGGTTACGTCGGCTACGTAAAGGATTGCATCGGGGAAGAGGTCGCCTTTGGGGTTGGTAAGTTCTTGTACAACGAGGCGCTCGTCTAGGCTGGTTGGGTAACAACTGTACGCACCGGGGAAATCGATGATTTCTACGGGGGGCAAGTCTTCAATTTGCAGGGTGCCAGATTTTTTCTCTACCGTTACGCCGGGGAAATTACCGATCCGCTGCCGGAGGCCGGTAAGCAAGTTGAAGAGCGAAGACTTGCCGCTGTTGGGGTTGCCGACTAGGCCGACAACGGGCCTGGTCTTGGAGAAGTCAATGGTTCCGGAGGTAGCCAATTAGCGGAATATTTGCGGTTTGGCGCACATGATCGCCAACTGAAGGGAAATGTTACTTGATAAGAATGCAGGCAAGCTCCTGTTTGCGGAGGGCTAAGCATTGCTGATCTATCTTAACGTACCAACTACCACCAAACGGCCCTTTGCGTACCAAGCGCAGGCGGGAGCCCGGGCGGACGCCAATGTCCAACAACTTACAAGCCAAGTTTTCGTTCGTGAAACGCTCAATCGTACCAGACATTCCGGCTACAAAGTGAGAGGCTGCGGTGCTGCGGGGGAAGGGCATATTGCTGGATTTGGGTTAGCAGGGCAAATATAGGGGGAATTTGGCTATCTTTAGTTGGTCTAAATAAACTAAATATTGATAGAGGTAACGGATTGTAGGTTGTCCGGTAAATTAAACAATCCCACAAAGGAGGCGGCCTTTCAGCAATCAGCGGTCAGGGGGTGCCTACGTTGCATTGGCTTACCTGGTTGGTTTCTGAACGCTGATTGCTGAATTCCACCTATCTAAATGATGCCAGGGGGGGCAATTTACTTAGCCTTCCCCGCCGCATAAACCGCAGCCCCTACCGTTCCGGCAGCATTGGCCAACGTAGCAGCCTTGACCTCTGCGTTGGTCTTGAGGTGCTTCTTGAACTCTCCGAAGCTTTTGCTTGCTCCGCCTCCGAGGATGATGAGGTCGGGGTTGAGGACAGCATCTACGTGGGAGAGGAATTTGTTGAAGCGCTTACCGAAGTCGGACCATTTCATATTCGCGTCCTTGCGGATTTTGTTAGAGATGAACTTCTCCGCTACCGTCTTCTGGTTTTTCAGGAAAATTTGCCCAATTTCGAGGTTGGGCATCAGCTCTCCGTCAACGAACAGTGCGCCGCCGAGGCCGGTACCGATCGTGACCATCACTACCACACCGTCTTTGGTGTAGTCTTTGCCTGCCCCGAAGGCCATCGCAGCAATCCCCGCCGCGTCGGCGTCGTTGACGGCAAAAAAACGAAGGCCGGTTTTTTTCTCCAATACCTTCTCGATATTGGTCCCGATCCAGCTGTCGTCAACATTGGCCGCGCTTCCGGCTATGCCCTTGCGCACAATTGCGGGAAAGCCCACACCTACAGGGCCTTCGTATTTCAGCTCATCAATCAGCTTTTGTACCGTATCCGCAACGGCTTTTGGGGTTGCGGGCTGTGGGGTTGCGAGGCGGATGCGCTCCGTGAGGAGGCTTCCGGTCCTGACGTCTACAATTGCTCCCTTGATGCCCGTTCCACCAATGTCGATGCCGAGTATTTCATTCTGGTTCATGTGCGCTTTGCTATGGGGGGTGAGAGAAGAGTAATTAGCGTACCAAGCTAACCCTCATCCAGACGTCTTCTTCGGGCCGGTCTCCGGCGCGGGTTTTGGTGGTTGCGATTTTGTCCAGCACATCAAAGCCTTCAATAATCTGACCAAAAACGGTGTAGTTCTGGTCTAAGAACGGAGCACCACCAAGTTTCAAGTACTGCTCGCGCACCTCACTTGGGTAGCGGAAGTTGGCGGCAGACTCTCGTTTGTTCAGTTGCGCATCCGTAACTTTTTTGCCGTGGACGATGTAAAACTGCGAGCCGCTGCTGGCCTTCTGTGGGTTGTTGGTTCGGGCCGCCGCCAGCGCGCCCTTCACGTGGGCGAGGCTGTCTACAAATTCAGCGGGGATTTGGTAACCAGGGCCATTTGAGCCAAGGCGTGTTTCTGGGCTAGCTCCCCGGCTTTTTGGGTCGCCGCCCTGAATCATGAAACCATTGATGACGCGGTGGAAAAGCAGGTCGCGGTAGTAGTCTTTCTCTACGAGTTTCACGAAGTTGTCTTGGTGGCCCGGGGTAGCGTCGGAGAGGCGAGCGAGCATAAAGCCCATCGGGGTCTCAATGCGGACGAGGCATTCTTTTGGAGGAGTCACGGTAACGATTTGAGTGGTAGATTTAGATTTGCCTTTCTCGTTGGTAGCCGTCAGGGTAACGACGTAATCTCCTGAGCTGAAGTACCGGTGGGTAGGGCGAGCATCGGTGCTGCTTTCGCCGTCGCCGAAGTTCCAAGTGTAAGCAACTGCCTTCTCGGAAGCGTTGCTGAAGGAGATCGTGTCTGCGGCAACCACCATCTTGCGGTTGGCCATGAAGGCTGGCTTGGGGGCCGAACACTGACTGAACAGTACGGCTAAAAAAAGAAGAGCGAATAACTGACGCACGGTAATAGTATTTAAAGTGTGGGGGAAGGAAATGACTTAGGGGCGCGAATGAACTAAAGTTGCGTTCTTGAGCTGGTGCTTTTGTTCTCATCGTACTTGAAAAATTCTTTGCATAGCCATAGCTACGGAAAGAATTTTTAAGTGCGGTGAGGGCAAAATAAGACGCTCAAGAATGTAAGTTTATTTTGTTCGCGTCCCTTAATAAAAGGCCGAAGCGTTGTAAGCTCCGGCGATGTGTGTTTTATTGAACGGTAACGCTTTCGATAACAATGTCTTCTACTGGGCGGTCTCCACGGGCTTTTTCTGCGCCAGCAATAGCGTCTACTACGTCCATGCCGGTAAGTACCTGACCAAATACGGTATATTCCATGTCTAGGTCTGGGCGGCCGCCTTCTGCCATGTAGGCCTCCCGTTGGGCGGGGCTGTACTTGATGCCTTTCATCGTTTCGTACTGGTTCAGGGTTGCTTCGCTTTGGCTCTGGCCGGTAACGATGTAAAATTGAGAGCCACTACTGGCTTTCTGTGGGTTGTTGGTCCGGGCCGCAGCGAGGGCGCCTCGGAGGTGAGGCTGGCCTATTTCAGCATCGATCAGGTAGCCGGGGCCGCCGCCGCCCAAAGGTACGTTTGGTCCGGCGCCCTTACTGTTCGGGTCTCCGCCCTGTATCATGAAATCTTGGATGATCCGGTGGAAGAGGGTGCCGGCGTAGTAGTCTTCGTTGGCCAGCTTAATGAAGTTTTCTTTATGCTTTGGGGTCTCATCGAAGAGCAAGACGGTGATGTCTCCTTTGCTGGTTTCAATTTTCAGGGTGGTGCCTTGTCCGTTGTTGCCGCAAGCGGCAAATACGGTAAGCACTAAAGCGAAGATTACAAATTTTATCAGTGGTCGCATGTCAATCGTTTATGTAAGGAGCCCAAAGGTAAGGAAAGTGTTGGGGCTTGTGGAGTGTGCGCGCACAAACGCCTCAATCCAAGAGCCCTTCCTCTTCTTCCAGTTCGTTGAAATAGGTTACGATCTTGGCTTTCAGGAGTTGCTCCTGTGCCCTCAGGTCTTGGGGAGGGATTTTGCTGTTGAGTTCGTAGTGGGGCCAGCCCTCGTCGTCTCGGCCAACGAACTCGTAGTGCCCGTCGGCGGCAAACAGGCGGCAAACAGCGATGTGCATCAGGTCTTGCTTTTCTTCTTTCGTGAAGCCCTCCTTCCAGCGGCCAAGCTCCTGCACGCCGATCAGGAACAGCATCGCGTCCATGTTGGGCAGTCCGGGCCGCTGAAACCGCTTCTGGATGTAGTGGCGCACACGTTGGTATTCAAAGTCTTCTTCCCAGTTTTCCACGGTAGTATTGATTTTTTGGAAGGCAAAGATAATAAGGGCGCGGGCGCGGGGTGCAGGGGGAGGTTTTTGGGGCCTGCGTTTAACGCTAGGCTGCCCAAATCGCGAAGGGCTGAACGTTGCCTACCGGCAAGCGTTCAACCCAGGGCGTGTAATCTGTAATGAATTGTCTCCGCGCGCGAACCCCCTCCCCAAACCCCTCCCCACGGGGGAGGGGCTTATAAAAACGCTGCGCGTTTTGATGATAGTCGGCGGACTAATTCATAGGCAGACTACACACTCTAGCGTTCAACCCTTCGCTAAAGACGAGCCCCCTGCGGGGCCTACCCCAAAAGGCGACGGCCCAGCACCAACACTCGCGCGTCGGGCTGGGCCGTCATTAATGCAGTTCAAAGCTCCGATAAGCTGGGTTCTGTCAGCTCCTACTCCCGTGAAGGAGGGCGGAGCGCTTCACCATTTATCCAGGCCCACCATTACTGATGGGCTCGATCTACCTACCCGCATCGCCCCCAAAAGGATCGCCGGAGCCGACGACTGCCCGAAGGCAACAATGCTGCGTGGTATTTCAACCCACGGGGTTTACCCTCCCTCCGTATTACTACGGAGAGCCGTGCGCTCTTACCGCACGTTTTCACCCTTACCTCCCTCCCGAAAGAGGAAGGCGGTATAGCTTTCTGTGGCACTTTCCGTAACCTTCGGATTCCTCCTCGGCCCCCGGCCGTTAGCCGGCGTGGTGCCCTGCGTTGCCCAGACTTTCCTCTTGCGGTCTGCGCCGCAAGCGGTGAAGTGGGCTTTGAAGCTGCTTAGGAGGAACGGTTTGGGGAGGGAGATGGTTGGGTGAAATTTTGCCGAGGTGATTTTTTCGTCTCGCGAGACAAAAATGTAGGCAACACATGAGTGCTGGCGAGGCTTTTTAACGAAGCGAGGCGGGAAAAGCATTCGGCAAAAATCACCTAGGGTGGCCGAGCCAAGTATCAATTAGGGCAGTGCGTAGCACCTACCCACATATGGCGGAGGTACTATGCACTATCTCCCTAACAGAAGCGGTCAAAAGCCATCTTCAAGTTCTCGGCGATGATTTCAGCGGAGCGGCCTTCGATGTGGTGGCGTTCGAGGAAATGAACGAGTTTGCCGTCTTTGAACAGGCCAATAGCTGGGCTGCTGGGGGGGTAGGGCAGTAGGTGTTCGCGGGCCGTGTTTACGGCTTCGCGGTCTACGCCAGCGAATACGGTGTAGAGGTTGTCGGGCGACTTCTCATTGTGGGTCGCCATTTTTGCGCCGGGGCGGGCGTTGGCTGCGGCGCAGCCGCAGACGGAGTTGACCACCAAGAGCGCAGTGCCTTCCGTAGCACCGAGGGCGGCGTTTACGTCGTCTGCGCTCGTTAGGCTGGTGAAGCCGAAGGCCGTTAGGTCCTTCGCCATGGGTATTGTTAGTTCGGCGGGGTACATATTGTAGTTTTTAATCGTTAAGAGTCTGTTGGGGTTGTGAAATCATATCCGTACGAATGATGTAAATTTGCCACTCGCCTGCGGTCACAACCGAACTTATCTACAATTAAGCAGCCGCTTTTGTTGGCAACAAACTGAGGTGTGCGCTCAAAACAACCACTACTCATGAAGAAATTTTGGCTTCTTGGCCTCTTGTTTTGCACCGTCGTCAGTTTTGACGCCTGCACAACGGACGCCCTACCCGAACCCGTTGCCTTGCCCTGCGATGGGCTAACCCCAACCTACGAGGCCGACGTTCGGGAAATCGTAGAACGAACCTGCGCCTACAGCGGCTGCCACCTGGGTGGAGCGCGCGGGCTTTATAATAACTACCAAGGCTTACTCCCTGACATTGAAAACGGTGGGTTTCGCCAACGGGTGATTTCTATGAAAGACGACCCCGTAGGAGGAATGCCACCAAACTACGCCCCCGAAGGCCGCGACGAAGACCTAACGGAGGAAGAGCTAAAGATCATCAATTGCTGGCTTGAGGCCGGCCACCCGGAGTAACCCTTTCCTGTGGCCTCCGCCCATCGCCCTCCGGAGAGCGGAAACATGGCAGAGATACAACAGCTAAAACTATCTTTGCATCCCGCGCCCGCGCCCTTTATGTGACACCACACAGCTAGTACAGACAAGGCATACCTTGCCTCAATCGTAACGAGGCACGCCTTGCCTCAATCGTAACAAGGCACGCTTTGCCTCAATCGTAACAACAATATGAAATTTCCTCTCCCCCTCATATTCCTCTTCGCCATCCTCACCACCACCCTTTCGGCCCAGCGCGAGCGCATACACCGGACGTTTAAGGATACCCGCGTAGTAAACGTTCACAGCGTAGAAACACTACCAAAGGGCAAACTCGACATCCGGATAAGCCACCGCTTCGGGGATATGTTTGGAGACAACGGCGGCTTCAAAACCTTCTTCGGCCTGGAAACGGCCGAAGACGTCTCGATTGGTGGCGAATACGGCTTTACCGACAACTTCAACCTGGGCCTCTACCGCGCCAAAGGCGCAGGCCGAACCCCAGCGGGCAACTCCGGTTTGCGCCAAAACCTGAACCTAGTAGCGAAGCTTCGCTTCTTGCACCAAGAAAAAGAAGGCTTCCCTTTCTCCGCTACCGCTGTCGGGACGCTAACGATGAGCACCGCTCAAAAGATAGAAGACAACATCGACCTGATCCAGAGCTTCCCCAAGTTTGCCCACCGGCAAGCATTCAACGCCAGCTTGGTACTAGCCAAGAAAATGAACAACCTCAGCCTACAAATCGTGCCCGGCGTAACGCACCGCAATTTGGTACCGTTTGCGGGAGAGAATACCATCTTTAGCCTCGGTGGCGCGGCGCGCTATCAGGTCTCCCGCGTTATGGCCCTAGTGGGCGATGTAACGGTGCCGTTCAGCAACACAACCACGAGCGAGAACGGCTACACCATCCCCCTCGGCATTGGGCTGGAATGGGACACGGGCGGGCACGTTTTCCAGCTAAACTTCACCAACGCCACGGGGCTTTTCGAGACCGACTACATCCCCTACACGATCACCAATTGGGGCGAAGGAGAGTTCCGGATGGGCTTCACGATCTCGCGGTGGTTCAATTTGTAGTCAGATCGTCCAACGTCGAGCAACCCGATGAGCACCACATATCGCAGTTCTTTTTGGGCGCACAGCGCAGGTGCAATAAAAGTTTTAAAGAGCAATGAAATACATCCTCCCTCTCCTCCTCCTTGGCGTATTGGCCCTGACCAGCCGGCCCAATGTTCTACCCGTCGTAGACCCCGAAACATCGCTCTACGAAGTGATGCGCTCTTTGGGTGCGCCAGAGCGTGCCGACATCATGGTGCGGCCAATAGACGGCGCATCAGAAGCCCTCGGCCGCCAAATCGTGTTGGAAGGCCGCTTGGCTGGCGGCAACAAGCAATCTGCGCACTTCAAGTGTACCAGTTGCCACAACGTAGTGCGGGAAGACCCCGTACTTACCTCCGCAGACCCCGCCGCCCGCCTCGCTTATGCCGAAGCAAACGACCTCCCATTCCTGCCGGGAACAACGCTCTGGGGCGCCATCAACCGCGAGAGTTACTACAACGGAGACTATGAAAAAAAGTACGGCGACCTCGTCAAGGCCGCTCGCCGAGACCTACGGGGCGCCATCCAACTCTGCGCCACAGAATGCGCCCAAGGCGAACCCCTCGGAGAGCAAGAAATGGAGTCGGTACTGCTCTACCTCCACGCCATCGGGCTGAAACTAAAAGACCTCCCCGAAGGCGCACCTTCGGTAAAACGCATCAACGACGCTATTGCCGAAAAAGCCACCGCTGCGGGCGTAGTGGAAGAGTTGAAGAAGAGCTACCTCCTCGCCAGCCCCGCTACGTTCCTTGTCCCCCCAGAAGACCGCAAAGCGGGCTACCCCATCATCGCCAAGCCAAACGCCACCAACGGCAAGGCCCTCTTCGAGCGCGGTTGCCTCCACTGCCACGAAAACCAACGGTACAGCTTCTTCGAAATCACCGACGAAGAAGACCATAAAAAACACCTCACCAAACACTTCCCGCGCTACACCCGCTATTCTACCTATCAAGTGGTTCGCTACGGCACGAGCCCCATCCCCGGCAAACGCGCCTACATGCCCCACTACACCAAGGAACGGATGACGAACCTACAGGTAGAAGCGCTGCGCGCTTACTTGGCTGAAGGATCGGCTCGGTAGGTTTGACCCTGAAAGGGCCTCATCAACGCTTGCCGGTAGGCAACGTTCAGTCCCCTCACTATTCGGAAAATCTTACAACGTGAGGTTGGGGTGCCGGACGCTCTTACAATTGTGCTCGGGCCCCAAGCCTGCTTAAACCGCGCCTTTCCCTTACCTTCGGCACTCCCAACGGATCAGCAAGCAAAATGAACGAACTCACCCCCGAACGCCTCTTCGACCTCGAACTGCGCAAACGCCCAGACTACGCCGCCGGCCTAAACGCCGTAAAAATAAGCGTGAAACACGTCGAAGAATATATGCACTTCGGCGAAGGGATGCGCGCACTCCTGAAACTGAACCAAAAGGATGGCTTCGACTGCCCAGGCTGCGCCTGGCCAGACCCCGACGGCCGCCGAAGCCCCATCGCAGAATACTGCGAAAACGGTGCCAAGGCCATCGCCGAAGAAGCCACCAACAGGCGCGTCACGCCCGAGTGGTTCGCCCAACACTCCATCAACGAGATGGGCGCGATGACCGATTTCGAACTCGGAAAAGCAGGCCGCATCACCCAACCAATGTACCTCGCGCCGGGAGCAACACACTACACTCCCGTAGTCTGGGACGAGGCCTTCAAAACCATCGCAGAAGAACTCAACGCGCTCGACTCGCCAGATGCGGCCACCTTCTACACCTCCGGCCGCGCCAGCAACGAAGCCGCCTTTCTGTACCAACTCTTCGTGCGCCAGTTCGGGACCAACAACCTGCCCGACTGCTCCAATATGTGCCACGAAAGCACCGGTACTGCCCTAAGCGAAGCCATCGGCATCGGTAAGGGAACGACTACCCTACAAGACCTCCACGATGCCGACCTCATCATCGTGATCGGCCAAAACCCCGGCACCAACCACCCGCGCCAGCTCAATGCGTTCGAGAAGTGCAAGAAAAACGGCGGCCGCATCATCAGCATCAACCCCTTGCCGGAAACCGGCCTGATGAAGTTCATCGATCCGCAAAACCCGATGGACATCCTGAAGCGCGGTACCAAACTCACCGACCTCTTCCTACAAGTACGGATCAATGAAGACATGCGCCTTGTGCGTGCCATCTGCAAGATCCTCTGGGCGGAAGAGCAGAAAGCCCCCGGAACGGTCTTCGATCAAGAATTCATCAAAACCCACACCGCCGGCTACGCCGCCTGGACGAAGCTGCTGGACGAGACGGACCTCGACGAATGCATCGCTGGTTGCGGCGTTGCCGCAACGCAAATCCACGAAGCTGCGGGCATGATTCATGGTTCTGAAAAGATCGTCCTCTGCTACGCGATGGGGCTGACGCAGCACGAGAACTCCGTCGATGTCATCAAAGAAATGGTCAACCTGCTGCTGTTGAAAGGCAGCATCGGGAAGCCGGGGGCGGGCATCTGCCCCGTCCGGGGCCACTCCAACGTGCAGGGAGACCGTACCGTTGGCATCTGGGAAAAGTTGAAGCCTGAGTTGAGGGCCGCCCTGCGCGCCAACTTCGGTTTTGAGCCACCCGTAAAAGATGGTTATGACGTAGTGAACAGCATCAAGGCCATGCACGCGGGCAAGGTGAAGGCCTTCTTCGGCCTTGGCGGCAACTTCATCTCCGCTACGCCAGACACGGTGTATACCGCCGAAGGCCTTCGGCAGTGCAACCTCACCGTCCAGATCAGCACCAAGCCGAACCGGAGCCACGTCGTGCACGGTAAAAAAGCGTTGATCTTGCCGTGTTTGGGGCGCACAGAGAAAGACGTCCGCGCTACCGGCGAGCAGTTCGTGAGTTGCGAAAACTCGATGGGCGTTGTCCAGATGAGCAAGGGCGTACTGGAGCCGAAGAGCCCGCACTTGCGCAGCGAAGTCGCCATCATCTGCGGCGTTGCCGCAGCAACGCTAGGCGAGAAAAGCACCGTAGACTGGGCTGCGATGGCCAACGACTACGACGCGATCCGGGATGCCATAGCAAGCTGCGTGAAGGGCTTCGAGAACTACAACGAACGAGTCCGCAAACCCGGCGGCTTCTACCTTCCCAACGGGCCACGCCACCGCAACTTCGGAACGAAAGACGGCAAAGCCCACTTCACCGTTTCTCCGCTCAGCACCCACCAGTTGGGCGAGGGCGAGTACCTGATGATGACCGTCCGTAGCCACGACCAGTACAACACCACCATCTACGGTATGCATGACCGCTACCGAGGCATCCACAACGAGCGCCGCGTAGTGATGATGAACGAGGCCGATATGGCTAAAGCCGGATTACAAGCTGGCGAAAAGGTAGACATGACAAGCGAGTACGACGGCGAGGTGCGTCATGCTCGGCTCTTTCAGGTAGTTCCCTACCCCATTCCATCCGGCAACATTGCTACATACTTCCCGGAAGCGAATACGTTGGTCCCGATTACGCGCTCGGCGCGGAAGAGCAATACGCCGATCAGTAAGTCGGTGCGGGTGAAGATCCGTAAACGATAGTCTGCTCGGTGGAGGAGTTCTACTCAAAAAGCACATCTGCTACCTCTTGGTCATAGCCACCCATAACCCGCTCTACGCCGCCGTCTTCGTTGATGAGTACGAAGGTTGGGAACGCTGCCACCTTGAAGTTGTCGTTCATCATGGTCTCTTTACCGAAGCCGACGAAAGGGAATGCTTTTTTCTTGAAGTAGCGCGGTAAGGCCGCAGACTTATCCACTGAGCTACTGTACATTAGTTCTATCCCATCTCGGACGGCAAAGTCCTTTTTCTTCATCTCCCGTAGGGCGTATTCGCAGCCGCCGCAACCGATGAAGGAGAACATCACGACGGTTTTTTTGCCTGCTTTGCCGTAGAGCAATTGCTCTTTACCGTTGATGTCTGTGTAGTCTGGGCGGTGGAGTTGGTCGCCTGCCTTAACGAGGCCCGCTAAGCGTTCCTCATCGTTGTCTGCCTCGCTGATTTCTCGGTAGGCCAACGACTTTTTTCGGTCAGACTCGCCGAAGGTATACCGCTCATCAGAAAAAGTATAGTCGGTAAAGAAATAGTCGATGGTCTGGCTGGTGTCCTGCTCTACGTGAGAGAGGTAGCGGATACGCTCCACGAGGTGGAGCTCGGGGTCTAGGTAATACTCTTTGGTGGAGACAATGCTTTTGCTCGAGTCATCAGCAGAAGGGCCAGACGAAGAAACTGCGTACACAAACAGTCGTTTGCCCCCAACGAGGGTGTCCGAAAATTTGCTCACCTCCGAAAACGCAGGCAGTGCTTTAGGGTCGCCGTGGAAAGACATCGAGTGCTGAAAATAGGAAGAGTCTTTATCTATCTCGGCGGCGGTAGTCCGGACCACCTTGCGCTCCGTGTGGTGGATTTCTAAATTGTCCTGCCCGTCGTAGATCATTTCGTAGTTCTCTCCCGCCGCGTGGAAGCCGAACCCTAACTCACTACCCGGCAGGTAGGAATAAGTGATGCGCATGGAGTCTTCGTAAGTAGAAGACGCGAAGCGGTTGTCCCAAAACGACCGGAAGCGGTAGTGGTGGGTTGGGGTATCTCGCATTTTGCTGTGGGTGGCGTCTAGTATTGCGGCGGCCTCGGTGGAGGTGTTTGTGCGCTTCGCTTCTTCGCAACGGACCAACAACATAGCCACAACGGCAAGGGTAAAAATGTAGGCAGTTTTCATATCGGATTGGGTTGAGCGCCTCCGGCGCGATCACTTGGGGTTGAAGGTCGCGCCGGAGGCCTACGGAATATACATAAGTTTACACGAACGCCGTTTCACACCTCGGGTGTAGTTCTCCAAACTCGACAGGCGAACTTTTTTGTTGTAGAATTAGCGTCAATCTTATCAAGAGACAAACACTGGTTCTAATAACCAAATTATTCCT
>CALEDI010000335.1 GCA_937949535.1 uncultured Lewinella sp.
AGGGAGTAAGGGGGGAAAGGAGTAAGGGGGAAAAGGAATAAGGGAGTAAGGGGTAAGAGAGTAAGGGGTAGTATTACCTTTAAGTCCTTACCAACTTGGCTAAGAGGTTGATCTGCCCCAAATGGTAAAAATCATGGTGCAGGACCCCACTGATGATCTCTTCGGTGGTGTATTTGTGGCGAAAAGGCACGGTTTGGGGCAGTTTTTCTGAGGGAAAGCCTGCCAGCGTTTTCAGCAGTGCAGTTTGGTTTTCCTGTAAATCGTCCAACAAGTCTTTAGGCGAGAGATGGCTAACCTCCGGCCATTCCTCGGCGGAGCGGAAGGCGAGCTCAAAGTCTACGCCGTCTTGTAAGTGTTCCACCAGTTTCTTACGCCAAGCCAGCATGTGGCCAACTACTTTGGCAATCGTCTGGTGGCCAACTGGCTGGTGCCAATGCTCGGTGGGAATCCGTTGCAGACTGTCCATGATGTTGTCTCCATACCAAGGGTCGCCCGCGAAGAAGCGGTCGTATTCCTTGATCTGCCAAGTTGTAGCCATTATTTAGTAGTTGGTTTCCCTACCCTTATTACAGCAGCAATCAGGTTAATCTGCCCAAGGTGATAAACATCATGCTGGACGGCCCCGTCTAGCGCATGGCGGAAGGTGTAGTAGTAATCTGGGTGAAGCTTCTCGTCGATCTTTCCGTAGTCGAACTCGGCGTAGGCTTGCAGCATAGCGTCTTTGGTTTCGGCCAGTTCGGCGAGCATTTCAGCTTTGGTTTTATCGGAGTAATCAGGCCAATCTTCCGGAGAATTTAGCTCGATCTTCGGGCGCGGCAAACCCCGAAAGCGCAGGGCGGTGTTCCGCCGCCAAGCAACGATATGGCCGATGAGCTGCGCAATGGTCCGGTGCCCCACAGCCCGGTGAAAATCGGCCTCGGGGATCGGTTCTAAGCTTTCCTCTACGCCGGAACCGAACAGCGGCATGGGGCGGTGGAGGACGTGGTATTGTTCTTGGTAGTATTCGGTAGTCATGGTTTTCGGGTAATGTAATAGATTCATTCCTCTTCAATTTCAGCATCAATCTCCCCCCGATTAAGCAAATAGTAAGTCTTCACAGCCGCTAAATCGGAAGTCTCCAAGCTTGGCTAATTATCGAGTATATTCTGATCAGACCATCCGGCATTATACCAAGAAACGATTAACGAAACAGGGATTCGTAGATCGCGTATTCTTGCCCGGCCACCAATGACACCCGGCGAACGCCTAATTATGTTTTCTTTTATCGGCGTGACAATCTCGAGAAGTGCTCGGAAGAGTGCCTCCTGCTCAGCACGCGGAAGTAACCTCACTTCTTGAATCGTTCTGTCTACAAAGGCAGTCATAGCTCAATAATTTAGGTGGATGAAAACAAAAGCTACCAAGGCAACAATCGACGGGTGCGGTTTGGTTGCCTTGGTAAGCTTTTGCCTCTGGCTATCTATACCAGCGCCAGCGCCTGCTCCAAATCAGCCTTAATATCGTCAACGTGCTCGATGCCGACACTGAGGCGGAGCGCATTGGGGTATACGCCAGCAGCCAACTGCGCCTCGGCGGGCAACTGCTGGTGCGTCGTCGCGGCGGGCTGGATGATGAGCGTTTTCGCATCACCAACGTTGGCGAGGTGACTGATCAGTTTCAGGTTGTCCACCACCTTGGTAGCGGCGGCTTTGTCGCCTTTGACTTGGAAGCCCAGAACGCCACCAAAACCGTTCGTGAGGTACTTCTTCGCGTTGGCGTGGCCAGCGTGGTTGGGCAGGCCTGCGTAGGTGACAGACTCTACCTTCGGGTGCGCCTCCAACCATTCAGCGATGGCTTGGGCGTTATCTACGTGGCGTTGCACGCGGAGGCTGAGGGTCTCTAAGCCTTGAACGTGGAGCCATGCATTGAACGGGCTGGCCGCTGGGCCGAAGTCGCGCAAACCTTCTACGCGGCAGCGGATGGCGAAGGCGATGTTGCCGAAGGGGCCGTCTTTGCCGAAAACGTCGTTGAAGACGAGGCCGTTGTAGCCGGGGCTTGGATCGGTAAACTGCGGGTACTTGCCGTTGCCGAAGTCGTAGGTGCCGCCGTCTACAATCACGCCGCCGATGCTCGTCCCGTGGCCGCCGATCCACTTGGTAGCAGACTCAACAACGATGTCTGCGCCATGCTTGAGCGGCGCGCAGAGGTAACCACAAGCTCCGAAGGTGTTGTCCACAATCAGGGGCAGGTCTTCCTTTTTGGCCAAGGCGCTCAGGCCCGCGAAGTCGGGCACGAGGAAGCTCGGGTTGGGCAGCGTTTCAGTGTAGATCGCCTTCGTTTTGCCGTCGATCAACTTCGCGAAATCGGCCGGGTCGGTGCTGTCCGCGAAGCGGACTTCGATGCCGAGACGCTTGAAGGCGACCTTAAACTGGTTGTACGTTCCGCCGTAGAGGTACGGGCTGGAAACGATGTTCTCACCTGCCTGCACGATGTTGTTAATCGCTAGGAACTGGGCGGCTTGGCCAGAAGCAGTCGCTACCGCCGCAACGCCGCCTTCGAGGGCGGCTACCCGCTTCTCGAACGCATCCGTGGTCGGGTTCATGATGCGAGTGTAGATGTTGCCGAACTCTTGCAGCGCGAAGAGTTTCGCCCCGTGCTCGCTGTCGCGGAACGTGAAGCTGGTGGTTTGGTACAGCGGCAGGGCGCGGCTGCGGGTGGTTTCGTCGACTTCTTGGCCGGCGTGGAGTTGGAGAGTTTCGAATTTCATATTTATGGGGGTTTCACCCGGACTGCGTCCGGGGTTATCTAAAGGGAATGTCGCTACGCGACTGTGATTTTATGAGGGAGAGGAGTACATGTTTTTACCCGGACTGCGTCCGGGATTATCTAAGGGGAAGGTCGCTACGCGACTGTGATTTTATGAGGAGGAGCAATACTGCTGGGCGTTTCGCTTCACGGCTTGGCTCCCTCTCCGCTGAGCCGGAGGCGAGCACGAAGTGCTGCGAAGCACACCCTGTTGGAGAGGGCGGGGGGAGAGGTTTTACAGAACGGCATCCGAGGTTATCTAAGGGGAATGTCGCTACGCGACTATGATTTTATGAGGAGGAGCAACACGGCTGTGCGTTTCGCTTCACGGCTGCTTCGAAGTTTGGCTCCCTCTCCGCTGAGCCGGAGGCAAAGCCTGTTGGAGAGGGCGGGGGGAGAGGTTTCACAGAACTGCGTCCGGGGTTATCTAAGGGGAATGTCGCTACGCGACTATGATTTTACGGAGGCGCGGCCGCAGGTGCAGGGGGGAGTTCTTGGAGCGCCCGATGAAGCTCGGCCATGATTTCTTCTGCCTGAGAAGTTGCGCACTGCCAGTTCACGAAGGCGGCCCGAAGGCCCCTGCGGCCAAACAGCGTAGTTGGGGAGAGGAAATACCGCCCCCGATCATTGAGGCGTTGGACGAGCGCATCAACCCGGTCCACATCGTCGCTGGTGAGCGTAAAGGCCACGACGTTAAGTTTTACAGGAGCTAGCAGCTCGAAAGTGGGGTCTGCGGCGAGTTGCTCGCCGAGGAGAGCGGCCGTTTCGATACAACGCTCAACGATGTCTTGGTAACCCCGCCGGCCATACGCCCGAAGGCTAAACCATGCGGGTAAGGCCCGTAACCGTCGGCTGTTCTCCGGCCCAACGTTGAGGTAGTTAAAGTCCGTCGCGGGGTCCCCGAGGTAGGGCGCGCTGCTGTTCTGGAAAGTGGCTACCTGAAGCGGCGCATGATCGGCCCGGACGAACCAGCAGGCCGAATCGTAGGGAACGTTGAGCCATTTGTGGTTGTCTATCGTGATGCTGTCGGCGCGCTCCCAACCAGTGAGGAGATGGGCATGGGTTGGGCTAACGGCCGCGAAGCCGCCGAAGGCCGCATCTACATGTAGCCAGAAGTTGTGCTTCGTTTTGAGGTCGGCGAGGGCATTCAGGTCGTCAAAATCGACGGTGTTGACGGTACCGCCGCTGGCGATGAGGATGAAGGGCTGCCCGTTGAGGGCGGCAATCTTCGTCTTTAGGTCCTCAACGTCGATGGCTTCGCGGCCCGGCAGGGCCGCCACCTTGATGATGTTGCGGCTCCCGATGCCAAGCATCGCTAGGCACTTGACGGCCGAGCTGTGCGGCGTTGCGGTCAGGATGGAGATGGGTTGCCGAAGCCCGTCTTTGACTACGTCGTAGCCCTGCTGCTTCCCGACCCACTGCCGCGCAACGCCGAGGCAGGTGAAGGAAGACATCGTTGCGCCCGTCACGAAGCCGCCGTTGAAGGTATCGGGCAAGGTGAAGAGTTCACGCAACATACTGATGGTGGCGATCTCGATGGCGGCGGAGACGTCACCGAAACCTTTGACGGCCTGGGGGTTTTGGTCTAGCGCAGTGGTGAGCCAATCTCCGACGAGCGCGGCCGGAGTAGTTCCGCCGGTCACGTAGCCGAGGTAGCGGTTGGAGGGGGAGGCGACAAAGTAATCGTTCCAACGTTCTCCAAAAACCTTCATTGCATCCTGCGCGCCGTCGCCCAAATCCGGTAAACGGGTCTCGGGGATGGTCTGTAGTGTAGAACCGGCAGGCCGCTCATCATCGGCCCGAAAACCGATGGTGAATTCTTTCACCTGGTCGAGCAGTTGGCTAAGCCGTGATTCGTCTTGTTGGAGTTGCTTATCCATGGTCCGTGCCGGTTATGGGCGTAGACAAAATGGATATGGAGAGGTAGTGGTGCATTGGCGAATGGTTTTATAGTTTCTCGCAATATTGCGAGACAGGCTTTGGCACCTTTTTCCTACGGCCGAGAAGGAAGTGGTTGCCAGCGTTTCACAGAGCCTGTGCTCTCCACGCTTCGTTATAAAATTAGCTTAGGGCATTTCCGTTGCTGCGGCAAATGTAGGAGTGGTATTGTTACGGGACAAATGATGAATCTTTCATACATGCCTTTTTATACGCCGCCCAAGGCGTATCTTCACTACCCAATTCGTTCATTAAACCCTTAAGTTATGGCGGTCTTACTGATAATTTTTGTCGTCTTCATCTCCGTTGCCATATTCTTCTTTATAGCCGCAAAACTTGGTGGTGCGAAGGATGAAGTTGCTGATGTTTTGGACTTAGACGCGCTTTCTCGTTCTCGTGAAAAGGAAACGGAATCGCTCCTTCGGGGTGATGACGATCAGTATGTTTAATGGGCGCAGTTTTCTTTACCAATGCTTAGCCACGTAGGGATAAGTCATCTGGTATTCGTCTTTCACCATTGCTACCAGCCGATCTCGCAGCTTGTCCATGTTTTCGCGGGAGTGGGCGGAGATGAGTAGGGCTTCGTTCTGGAATTGGCTTTCTAGGCTTTTGCGCAGGCCTTCTTCTACTTCTTCGCGGCCTTCCTCGTCGAGGTAGAGGTCGTAGTTGCGCTCCCGGAAGAGGTCGATTTTATTGAAGATGAGCACCGTGGGTTTCTGGTCTGCGCCCAGTTCTTTGAGGAGTTCTTGGACGGTTCTGATTTGGTCTTCGTGGGCGGGGTGGGCAACGTCTACTACGTGGAGGAGGATGTCGCTTTCGCGGACCTCATCGAGGGTTGATTTGAAACTCTCGACGAGGTGGTGTGGGAGTTTCCGGATAAATCCTACGGTATCCGTCAGTAAGAACGGGACGCCTTCGTAGGCGACCTTGCGCACGGTAGTGTCTAGGGTAGCGAAGAGTTTGTTTTCGGCGAACACGTCGGACTTAGTGATGAGGTTCATCAGGGTAGACTTACCGACGTTGGTGTAGCCGACGAGGGCTACCCGGACCATCGTATCGCGGCCTTTGCGGCGGGTGGCGGCTTGGCGGTCTAGTTTTTGGAGGTCTTTTTTTAGTTTGGATATTTTGTCTCGGATGATCCGGCGATCGGTCTCGATTTCTGTTTCGCCGGGGCCGCGCATACCGATACCACCGCGTTGGCGTTCGAGGTGGGTCCAGAGGCCGCGCAGGCGGGGCAGCATGTACTGCATTTGGGCGAGTTCGACTTGGGTTTTGGCTTGCGCGGTTTGGGCGCGGTTGGCGAAGATGTCTAGGATTAGGGTAGACCGGTCGATGATTTTGACCTTCATTCGTTCTTCGAGGACGCCGTTTTGCTTTCCGCTCAGGTCGTCATCGAAGATGACCATGGTTACTTCTTCGTGGTTTTTGACGTATTCGGCGATTTCTGCGGCTTTGCCGCTGCCTACGAAGGTTTTGTTGTCGGGGCTGTCCAGTTTTTGGGTAAAGCGTTTGACGGTAACTGCGCCTGCGGTGAGGGCTAGGAACTCCAGTTCATCCAAGTATTCTGCGACTTGCTCTTCGGTTTGTTTGCGCCTGATGAGGCCTACCGTTACTGCGTATTCTGTTTTTTCCTTTAAGCCGGACTTCTTTTTACCGACGTTCCATTCGTTTGCCATATGTGGTCTAAACGGTTTATGGCTTGCCCAAGTTCTTTTGTGGGCGTGTTTAGTTCGTATTCCAATTCCTTGAACATACTTTGCACCTGCGCTCGCGCCCATACAACATTCTGCCTCCCCAAAGCGTCATTATAGCTTAAACCACCCCATTAAAACCAAGCTATGCGCAATACGCTACCCCTAATCGGCTTGCTGGCGACCCTGCTGGCCTTCGGCTGCTCCCCCAAAACCTACACTGCCGCCGCTCCAGCAGAAATGGAAACCAGGAACCTGGATACCATGACCGTGACGCCAGAAGCCAACGGCGTCATCGAAACCGAAGAAATGGCGATGCCCGAAGAAGTGGCCATACCCAACGAACGCCCGGTCTACAACGCCGCCTACAACCGCACCCATGACCTGCTGCACACCCGCCTAGACCTGAGCTTCGACTGGGCCAAGGAAATGGTGATCGGTAAAGCGACCCTAAAGCTAAAGCCCATCTTCAAGGCAAGCCGCACACTGGTCCTCGATGCGAAAAACTTCGACTTCAAAGACATCACCATGGGCGGCAAGCTGCTCGACTACACCTACGAAGGCGACAAGCAAACCGTGAGCATCGACCTCGGCCGCGAATACACCCGCGAAGAGGACTACACCATCGTGCTGAACTACACCGCCATCCCCGCCCAAAGCGGCGGCAGTGCGGCAATCACTTCCGACAAAGGCCTCTTCTTCATCAACTCCGACGGCTCAGAAGACAAGCCGATGCAGATCTGGACGCAGGGCGAAACCGAAAACAACAGCCGCTGGTTCCCGACCATCGACAAGCCCAACGAGCGCTGTACGCAGGAGATGTACGTGACCGTACAAGACAAATTCAAGACCCTGAGCAACGGCTCCTTGGAAACCTCCACCAAAAACGCCGACGGCACCCGCACCGACTACTGGCAAATGGACCTGCCCCACGCGCCCTACCTCTTTGCCCTCATCGTTGGTGAGTTTGACCTCGTAGAAGACGAGCCTTGGAACGGCATCCCCGTAAACTACTACATGGAAGACGGTTTCAAAGACTACGCCAAAGACATCTACCCCTACACCCGCGAGATGCTGACCTTTTTCAGTGATGTGACCGGCGTGCAGTACCCTTGGGCAAAGTACAGCCAGGTGGCGGTACGCGACTACGTATCTGGCGCAATGGAAAACACCACCGCCGTCATCTTCGGTGAGTTCATGCACGGCACCGACCGCGAACTGATCGACGTAGAAACGAACGAGAAAATCGTTGCCCACGAAATGTTCCACCACTGGTTTGGCGACTACGTAACCACCGAAAACTGGAGCAACCTGACCCTCAACGAAGGCTTCGCCAACTACAGCGAATACCTCTGGATGGAGAAAAAGCACGGCCGCGACGCCGCAGACTACCACATGCTGAGCGAACGCTCCGGCTACTTCGGCTCCGCCCAGCGCGGCGTCCATGAGTTGATCTGGTACGACTACGACGACAAAGAGCAGATGTTTGACGCCCACAGCTACAATAAAGGCGGTGCCGTATTGCACATGCTGCGTGATTACCTCGGCGATGAAGCCTTCTTCGCTGGCCTAACCAAGTACCTGCAAGACAATAAGTTCTCTGCCGTAGAAGTAGACGAACTCCGCATGGCCTTTGAAGACCTGACCGGCGAAGACCTGCAATGGTTCTTCGACCAGTGGTTCCTCAGTGCCGGACACCCCAACCTGAAGCTGGTAACCGACTACGCCGACGGCAAAGTGATGCTCACCGTAGAGCAAACCCAAGATACCGACGACAACGTGCCCGGCGTATTCCGCCTACCTACACAAGTAGCGATCTTTACCAACGGCTCCACCACACCGGAGGTGATGGACATCGTGATCGACGAGCGCAAGCAAACCTTTACCTTCCCTTCTAGCGTAAAGCCAGACGTCGTGGTACTGGACCCGAAGCACACCCTGCTTGCCCGCTTCGACTACACAAAAACGGCAGAAGAACTCGCCGCCCAATTCAAAGGCGCGCCCAGCCTGATTGACCGGGTATTGGTACTTCAACGCCTACGAAATAAGGATGCCTCCGAGCTGAAAACAGCGGTAGCGACTATGGCCCTAGACGACCCCTTCCATGGCGTACGCGAAATGGCTTTGGGTATGCTAGAAGAACCCGACGATGCCCAACTTGCGATCATCCGCCGCTTGGCGAAGTCTGATCCGCACTCTTCCGTTCGTTCTACTGCCATCGAAATACTGGCTGGTCTTGAAGACAGTGAGTTGGAGGCCATTTCCAAGATGGCCCTCGATGCACAGTCGTACTCCGTAGTTGCTGCGGGCTTGCAAGGGCTGGTGAGCTCTAACCCCGAAGCTGCCGCAATGGAAGCCACCAAGCTGGAAGCACTGGACAACCCGTCAGTAAACAGTGCCTTAGCAGGCATTTACGCCGAAGCCGGAGACCCCGCCAAACTTCCCTTCTTCGAAAAGCAGATGGCGACCGTTGATGGCTACGGTGCGCTTGATGTGATGGACGGCTACCGCACGCTACTTGCCAAAGGAACGCCCGCCCAGATGACGGCTGGCCTCGACAAGCTGAAAACACTAGCTACCGACATGAAGCAAAGCCTCTTCCGCCGCCTATCTGGCGCAAAGGCCATCAACGACATGCGCACAGAAGCAAAAGCGGCAGGTAATACTGACCTGGTGACTAAGCTCAGCGCAATGATTTCGGCCATCAAGGCCGTAGAGAAAGACCCGAACCTGACGCAGTTTTACCAGCAGTTTGAGGATTAGATCATATCCATCTACCTACATACTACACGGCCTGTGACCTACGTTTAGGTTGTAAGTCTTAACCAGCGCGACGATTATCATTAATCGTCGCGCTATCTTTTTTACTTATGTCCAATTTTCGTGCTGTCTTTGTTTTTGCTGTCGCCTTTATTTTTCTCTCCGCTTCGGCTTCGGCCCAGTTGGAGATGAGAGGGTTGGAGATTGGCCCTTGGGCCGGTGCGTCCGTTTACTTCGGGGATTTGAATACCGACTTTAAGCTGAACCGACCTAACGTCGCTGGCGGCTTCGCCGCCCGGTACAATTTCAACCACCGCCTCGCGGCGCGGCTGAGTTTCAACTACGGCCGTATTGAAGCCTACGATTCAGACAGCTCGAACCCCTTTGAACTCAACCGGAACCTGAATTTCCAGAACGATATTTACGACGGTACGGCGCAGTTTGAATTCAACTTCCTGCCCTACTTCCACGGCCATAAAGATCACTTCTTCACGCCCTATGCCTACGCGGGCATTTCCGTGTTTACCCACAGCCCCAAAACCAGAACAGACGCTGGCCAGTTGGTAGAGCTGCGCGACCTCGGTACCGAAGGGCAGATGCGCGGAGACGAATACCTCACCATCAACGGCGCTATCACCTACGGCCTCGGCATCAAGTGGGACCTCAGCTACGAGATCAGCATGGACGTCAATGTAGGTCTGCGCAACGCCCGTACCGATTACCTCGACGACGTGAGCACGCTCTACCCAGACCGTACCGACCTCATCCGCCAGCGCGGCCAAATTGCCTATGATCTCTCCGACCGCAGCCTCGCCCTCGATACCGCCGGCGACCGCATCGACCGCCAAGGCGAACAGCGCGGCGATGACTCGTTGATGGATAAGTACATCTTTGCGGGCATCGGTATCAATTATTACTTCGGGGATGTGCGTTGTCCGGATTATGGCAATAAGAAGTCTCGCCGCCGGAGGCGGTAGGTTGTGGTTGGTTTCTCGGCGTTCAGGCAGCGCTGGTTACACAACCTTTAGGCTATGCCGGTTTTACGGTTTTCGGGCTGTAGATTTACAACGATCTTCACCTCGGTCTGAAGACCGACAAACCATCACGGCCTGAAGGCCGGGCAACCAACCATGACTACCCAATCCCAATTTACCCTAAAGCCTCGCCGCCGGGGCTACCACATCATCACCCGCGAAGTAGCGGACAACCTGCCGGACTTGCCCGACGTCGGGCTACTCCACCTCTTCATCCAGCACACCTCCGCCGCCATCACGATCAACGAGGCAGCGGACCCGGATGTACTGGTTGATTTTGAATCCGTTTTTAACCACATCGTACCCGAGAACCTCCCCTTCCTCGTTCACACGATGGAAGGCCCAGACGATATGCCCGCCCACATCAAAGCGGCGATGATTGGCCACTCCGTCACCATCCCCATCACCGGCGGCCAGCTGAATCTGGGAACTTGGCAAGGGATCTATCTGTGTGAGTTTCGTAATAGAGCCAGTGGGCGGCGGTTGGTGGCTACTGTTTATGCGTAGTATTTCAGTCCAGTTTTCTCTCCAAAGAATAATCCATCATCCGGCTCTGCCGGATGATGGATTATTCTTTGGAGAGAAAACTGGACTGTCACCCCTAATCCACCTGAAAAACCGCATTGGCGAACAGCAACTTCCCCTGCTCCCAAAAGCCACGGTACAGTGGATTGTCGACCAAGTAAATGACCTGCCCTCGGCCCATGTTCTGGACGCCAAAAACGAGGGTTTCCTCAATCTCTTCCTTTGCCCTTGAGCCAACGAAGCCGGAAATGAACGGCGCAGTCCGGATACGACCGGCATTGGTTCCGTTCTCTAGGTAATCATAGCTAGCGGAGCCTGTTTTCAGGCTGTGGTAGGTTTCGCCGATGCCGAAGCTGAGGGGGTAAGTCGCGTCCATCTCGACGCCGAAGATGGCACCGGGGTTGAAGCCCGCGATGAAGCGGCGCTCGGAGCCTGCGTGGGGCAGCAAACGGGGATCGGCCGCGCCTTCGGCCTCCTCTTCCTCGTCGGAGTCTTTGCGTTGGAGGCTAAAGCCGTCTACGCTACTCAGGGAGCGGTTGGCGCGTTCGATGGCGATGAGTTTGCCGCCGTCCCGAACCCAGCCTTTCAGCTTGTCCGCTACGCCGCCAAGGTTGTAACTGCCGCTGGGCATGATTACCACATCGTAATCTCCTTCAACGACGCTGCCGACCTCATCGGCGTTGAAAACGCTGACGGGGTATTTGAGGTCTTGCTCGAAGTAGTACCACACCTGACCGAACTGGTTGGGGTTCACGTTTTCACCGGCTAAAATCGCGATTTTACGCGCGCGCTGAAGCGTGTAGACGCTGCTGCCCAAGTCTCCGCCGGAGGTACTGAAACCGGTCGTCAGTACTTCTACGTCTACCTTATGCTTATTGACGAGTTGGCGAACGGTATTGGTGAAGTCTTCCGTTTTCCGGTTGTCTCCTTTATTGATAACGATGGAGCCGGGGGCGAAGACCCGTTCGCCGAAACGGAACTCGCCGGTAGCCGTGCGGGCGTTTACACCGGAGGCGACCAACTCGCCTAAGAAGGCTGCGCTGCTCAGGTCTACCCACGGCACAACGTAGGCGTAGGCGGTGGAGAAGTCGATTTTCTCAAAGGGATCTTCAAACTCGTCGTAATCCGTGGCGGAGCCGGGGATGGTCTTGAGCCCGATCCGTTGGGTGCTGGCGTAGGCATCTAGGCCGTAGGCCAGCGGGACGGACCAGCCGGTGATGTCGTACGTGACGGAGTCTTCCACGGCGGCTTCGGGGTCGAAGAGGGTTTGGGTGAGGACAGAGCGGGGCTGGAAGGCGCTGATGACGATGTCGCCAACGTTGATGCCGCCGCCGGATTCGTTCTTGCCCGTTCGGTAGTTGTAGAGGCTCCCAGAAAAGCCTTCGGTAGCGTAGCCGTACTCGATGCCGTTGCGGTCTAGGAGTTGTAGGAGGTTGCGCATTTTACCGCGTGGGGTTTCGGCGCTCACGATGTAGGTTCCGTATTTGCCCTGCGGCTTGGTGGTGGCCTGCTTGAAGTAATCGCGGAAGTTTTGGGTGAGGCGGTCGCTCTCCTTGCTAGCGATTTCGATGGTGCTCAGCGAGGTGGTGCGGTGGTGGGCAACGCGGTCGGCCAGCGTGAGGGTATCTCCGGTGGGGAGGTCGATGGCTCGGCCGGAACGACTGTGGCCTGCCTGCTCGTAGGTCATCCCGATGGCGCCGTTGAAGGTTGGCCAAGTATCGCCGTAGCTGGGGTAGAGGAGGTCAAAACGTTCGCGGGTGAAGTAAAGCCAGCCTTCGCGATCGAAGTAGCGGGCGTGGTTTTTACCGATTTCGGTCTGGAAGTCTGCTTGCCAGTCGGTGATGTATTCGTGGTAGGGCGCGGCCGCAGGTGCAAAGTAGTAGGGGCTGGTATGGCCTTGCTCGTGGAGGTCGGCGTGGATGTGGGGCATCCATTGCTTATACATCACCATCCGTTGCTGGCTTTCTACCTGTGTTTGCCAGGCCCAGTCTCGGTTGAGGTCGAAGAGGTAGTGGTTTACGCG
Organism: uncultured Lewinella sp.; assembly: GCA_937949535.1. Lineage (GTDB taxonomy): Bacteria > Bacteroidota > Bacteroidia > Chitinophagales > Saprospiraceae > Neolewinella. The sequence continues at coordinate 12,756 of CALEDI010000335.1, forward strand.
TCCTCCGGGCCACGGCTCATCGTGTTCCCGCACGGCGGGGTTGGGGTCTAGGCCGAGGGTTGCGTTCTGGCGGTACCAGTTGGAGTAGCGGTTGTAGCCATCGGGGTTGAGGCTGGGGTCTAGGATGACGACCGTGTTTTGTAGCCAACGGCTGATGCGGGCGTCGTTCTTCACCAAGTCGTAGAGCACGCCCATGCTGGCCTCGGAGCCTCCGGCTTCGTTGCCGTGGACGCTGTAGGAGAGCCAAACGATAGCTACGTCGTTCAGGGCGGGGTCGGTCTCTCCGGGCAGCAGGCCGGCGTTGCGGAGGTTGTTCTCCCGTATGGCTTCCAGCTTGCCGAGGTTCTCTGGTGTGCTGACGAAGGCGAGCAACAGCGGTCGGTCTTCGTTGGTGAGGCCATACTGTTCCAGTTTTACCTTTGGGCTGGCTTCTGCAATTTGCTGGTAGTAGTCTACCAGCATGTGGTGAGGGGTGAAGGTTTCACCGAGCTGGTGGGGCAGGAATTCGCTGGGGGCAACAACCTGAGCGTAAAGGCCACCGGTTAGTACGAGCGCAAGGGAGAGGAGTAAACCACGCATGTGTTTTCTATTTTCTTTTTGGAAGGCTAAAGTTACGCAAAGCGTTTAAGAGCCGTTTAATCCCAAACTTCCTGGTGTTTACAACCGATTGGAGGCTCCCCAATAGATCAGCCAAACCATCAAGGAGCAATCAGCGCCGGACGCTCAAAGGATTATTTCTACCTCGACTTCGTCAGAGGCAGAAATAAACGCTTCGAGGTCCTGAGTACGCTTCAGGACCTCAAGCGTCCGACATCCAAACCTCACGTTACAATAGGTTATGCACACAACTTCCTACCTTTAAGCCAACCAATCAGCCAATACCCCATGCGTACCCTACTCTGCTCCTTCATCCTTGTCATTGCATCCTGCGTCAGCGCCCAGATACCCTTAGACAGCCGAACGCCAGCAACGCCGAGCGCGACCATCAAGGCCGTCTTCGCAGGCATGAAAGCCGGAGACACCACCGGCCTGCGTGCCTACTTCCACCCCGACGCGACGCTGCACAGCGTAGTCACCAAACCAACCGGAGAAACGGTGGTCTCCAGCGCCACCATCGGCCGCTGGTTCTCCGGTATCCAGAAAGCCGAAGCCGGCGACTGGGAAGAAGAGCTGCACTACATCGAAGTGAACATCGACGGCCACTTGGCCAGCGCGTGGTCGCCCTACGTATTTAATTACAAAGGCGAGCTGCACCACTGCGGCACCAACACTTTCCAGTTGGTAAAAGACGGCCCCGAAGGCCAGTGGCGCATCCTGCACATCTCCGACACCCGCCGAGACGGAACCGGAGATTGTACGCCTGTGAGTAAGCAAACACCCCAAGAAGCCATCGAGGCCCTAGCCTCCAACTGGCACCAAGCCGCCGCCAACGCCGACTCAACGGTCTTCTTCGGCTCAATGGCCGACGACGCCATCTACATCGGTACCGACAAGACTGAACACTGGACAAAAGCCCAGTTCCTCGGCTTCGCCGCGCCCTACTTCGCCCGAGGCAAAGCTTGGGATTTTAACGCCACCGAACGCCACATCTTCTACGACCCCAACCAGCAAGTTGCCTACTGGGACGAAATGCTCCACACTTGGATGGGGCCCTGCCGGGGCACCGCCGTAGTGAAGCGCGACGGCGTGAACGGCTGGAAAATTGCGCACTATACCCTCAGCATGACCGTACCGAATGAGAAGGTGCAGGAGGTCATGGAAGCGGCGGGCGAGAAGCGGAAAGAACGGTAGCAATGCGCCGGTTGGCCTTTCGCGGTTGCAACAGCGGTAGCCTGAATCCTGATTGCTGAACCCTGATCGCTATAACGTATCTTGTGGCAAAACCCACGCCATGTCTGCCTCCTTTTCCCAGCTTGCTACCTCCAACTTCAGCCTAAAAAAATGGCTCCTCATCGGCGTTGCTGCCGAGCTGGCCATTTTCGTGTATGCCTACGTGCTTTTCCCCGACCAGCCGAACGAGATTTTCCGCCATGCGGCGCGCTATTCTGGTCGGCTGGCGCTGTTCATTTACCTGTTTGCGTTCAGCTTCTTTGCGGCGACGTTTGCCGATGGACGCCCCGAGGTGATGCAGACACTGAAAAAGATCGTCACCATCTTTTGCGTGCTGCACCTCATCCACTTTGGCTTCTTGGCAACGAACGTATTGCTGAACGAGATCGAGTTGGTGCCCGTCAAGGTAGCGGGTGGTTTTTTGGGCTATTTGTTCATCGTGCTCTACCCGTTTTTCATCGGCCGCATCAAGAACAAAAAGCTGCATTTCATCTACTTCCTCTACCTCGGCATCGTGATGATCGGGACCTATTTGGCGCGCG